>NZ_JBMGQR010000075.1:0-20336 GCF_049059935.1 Solicola agrisoli
CGGGCGACCACCGTGGGGCCCAGATCGGTCATCATGCTGATCGTCGTCGAGGCCAGCTCGAGCTCGGCGACGGCGGCGTCGCACAGGTCGCAGAGCCGCAGCAGGTCGTCCTCGTCGTGACCGGCGAGCGTGGAGGCCGTGACGAGTCGCCGCACGCGGTGCTCGACGTCCTCGGGTTCGGCGTCCACGTCATGCCCTCAGCGGTGTGCGGTCGTCACGCGGTTGGGCCGGTCGATGGGCTCGTCGGGGAGCCCGGGCGGCATCCTCCTGGTAGAGCGACGGCATCCGTAGACGGCCGATCGCGTTGCGTCCGTCGAACCTGACGCTGATCGCGACGCCCGGGCGGCACCAGCGGGCCGATTCCACCTGGGGCCGGGTCCCGAACGGGCACTCGCTGACCTCGAGGTCGTCCATGCCTGTCCACAGGCTCGAGCCGGCGTTGCGAGCGGTGTCCAGACGTATGTGCCCGACGTACAGCAAGGTCGTCCCGACGACGTCCCCGAGCAGAACCAGACGGCCCGACACCTGCGACATCGGCGGGTCGATCCACCCTCCGATCGCGAACCTCTCGATGTCCGTCCGATCGCCGGGGCTCACCGGTGGTCACCACGATCGGTCGGAACCGTCTGCAGACCACGAAGACCCGCACCTCGGACGACCACGTCCTGGGCGGTCGGGGCCAACGCGGGCGGTGTCACGTACGCGACCACGTCTCCCCAGTCCGGGCACTCGGCGCGGTGCCACTCGCGCAGCTGCACCCGCCGGCCCACCAGCACGACTTCTGCCCACCAGACCTGCGGACAGAGCCGACACGGGACGATGACCAGACCGTCCGGGTCGAAGTCGACCGCGATCAACATCGCCGCATTCCCAGGACCAGAGGAGTGGGAGGAGGCGCCGGGGTCGACCGGCGGTCCAGAATTCAACACCGACATCAGACTCACCTCTTGAACGATGGTGGAGTCGTCGGGACTGGGACAACCAGGAGCAAAGAAACCTACTCCACCCACGCTCTCCGGTCCAGGCACGATCCAGAAGCCCGGCCCCGGGCAGGCGGGGTGCCGTCAACGCCTGAGCGTGCCGTGCCGGTCCCCGGGCGTGCGGGTCGTCGCGCACCGTGACGTCGCGCTCCCCGCCGCCAGGCGTTCACCCGGGGCCGCTCGTCGACAGCAGGACCTGCACGACGGCCCACGCGGGCACGACCAGCCCGTGAGCCCTGGTCTGGGTGCAGGGGATCGTCCCGGCGCGCGTCCACTCGAGCACCGTCGCGGCGCTCACCCCCAGGACCAGGCACGCCTCGATCATCGTGAGGTGCCCCGCCAGCGCCACCCCGCCCGGAGATCCGTCCACTCGGCCCTCGTCGACGTGGTCGGCACACCGCGTGTGGTGCGCTGCGTCCGATCGCGGACCGTCGGGTTCGTCCATGGGGCTCCTGCCGAGAGGGAGCGACCCGGGGTCCAGGGGAAGCCGTGAGCGAGACCAGGAGGGCTGCGAAGAAGCGGCCGGCGACTGGAATGTGCTGCCAGCATGCTGTTGTGGCGCACCCACCGCCAGCACCCTGCGTAGATTCCGAGCGCGCCGGGTCGGGGCGGCGGATCGTCCCGGCTCTCACGGATCGTCCGCACGTCGACCACCCGGTCGTCCCCCGACGGCGATGGGCCCGTCGTGCTGCGGGCAGCGCCGACCTGTGTTCGGCTGGGGCCACCTCGTCCTGGACCCGACGGCGCGCCAGGCGGCGGTGGTCCTGAGGACTCCGTGCGGCTGGCTGTCCGCTTCCTCTGATCGACGGAGTCCAGCCATGTACCTGCACACCCAGCAGCTGATCAACGAGATCGCCGTCGACGAGCCCGACCCGGCCGCCGCGAACGCCTTGCAGGAAGGTCTGGGTGGTCAGTTCGGTGAGATGCGGACGATGATGCAGTACCTGTTCCAGTCGATGAACTTCCGCGGCGACCCGGCCTCGAAGCCGTACCGAGACCTGCTGCAGGGCGTGGGCACCGAGGAGATCAGCCACGTCGAGCTGATCGGCACGACGATCGCCCGCCTGCTCGACGGCGCGCCGGAGTACCACGGCAAGCCGTCCGACCCCGTCGACGAGCCGGGCGCCAAGGGCGCGACGCCGCTGAAGATCGCGCTCGACCACGGCAACATCCACCACTTCCTCGTCGGTGCCCAGGGCGCCCTGCCGGTGGACGCCGCGGGCAACCCGTGGTCGGGCTCGTACGTCTACAACAGCGGCAACCTGGTGCTCGACCTGTTGTACAACCTGATGCTGGAGTCGACGGGCCGGTTGCAGAAGTGCCGGATCTATCAGATGACCGAGAACAAGGCCGCGCGCTCGACCATCGCCTATCTGATCGTGCGTGACCAGGCGCACGAGAACGCGTACGCGAAGGCGTTGGAGTCGTTGGGCATCGACTGGGGCAAGACGTTGCCGATCCCCAGGACGAACGCCGAGCAGTTCCCCGAGGTGAAGAAGCTGATCGACAAGGGGCTGCAGAGCATCCAGTACACGTTCGGTGCCGATGACCAGAGCCAGGCCGCGAAGCTCTTCCGTGGTGCCTCGCCGTCCAACGACGGCACCGAGCTGAGCGTCGACGTGATGCCGCAGGGCTTCCCGATGCCGGTGGCACCCGAGCGTCGCGAGGAGTTCGCCCCCGGGCTTGACCCCGAGCTGCTCGCCCTGATCCAGGCCACCGCCGAGGTGGAGATCGCGGACGCTGCAGGACAGTGATCGCCGCTCTGCTCCCAGCACGCCCTTCACACCACCCAGGAGTGACCATGTCGACCACCTCACCCGGAACCCCGTCCACCCCCAGTGGTGACGAGGACCCCGTCACCGACGTCCCGGACACCGACAACCCCAGCACCGTGCCCCCGGACAACCCCTCGGGGATCTTCGCCGGGGTGAGCCTGCGATGAGCGGACCCGACCCCGATGCACCCCGCGGCCCAGACGAAGAGGAGGACACGTCGTTCAGCGTCCACGAGCCGGCCGAGTCCGCCGACGAGTCGTCGCGCGAGGTCAACGAGAACCAGGGCGACGACGCCGCCAGCGGGGGCTGAACCGTTCCCGCACCACACCACCACGACCGGAGTCGCCCATGAGCACGACCACCCGCATCATCCGTGCCGAGGTCAACACGGTCTGGGACGTCCTGACCGACGGTTGGACCTATCCGCTGTGGGTCGTCGGCGCTGCGCGAGTGCGCGACGTCGACGACACCTGGCCGGCAGTGGGGTCCCGGATCATGCATTCGGTCGGCGCGTGGCCCCTGCTGCTGGACGACACCACGACCGTGGCAGCCGTGGAGCTCGAGGAGCGTCTGTCGCTGACTGCTCGGGGCTGGCCCGCGGGGGAGGCCAGCGTCGTCATCACCACCCGGGCCCGGGGGCGCGCCACCTCGGTCAGCATCACCGAGGACGCGACCGCCGGCCCCGGCCGGCTCGTCCCGGCACCGGTGCGTCACCTCGGCATCGGCTGGCGCAACATCGAGACGCTCCGCCGTCTGGCGCTGCTCGCCGAGAACCGCCCCGACGCCACTCAGCCCGGCCCGACCGTCGGGGGCCGCTGAGGTGCCCGCCGTGGTGCACGACGTCGGGTCGGGCATCCACCGGATCGCGGTGGGCAACGTCAGCTGCTACCTCGTCGAGGACACCGATGGCGTCACCCTCGTCGACGCGGGTCTGCCGCGCGCGTGGGGCCCGTTCTGCCGTGCGCTCGACGAGCTCGGCCTCGGGCTCGACAGCGTCCGGGCGGTCGTGCTGACCCACGGACACTTCGACCACGTCGGCATCGCCGCACGACTGGCCCGGCGCACCGGGGTCCCGGTCTGGGTCCACGCCGACGACCGGCACCTGGCGGCCCATCCGTTCTCCTACCGCCGCGAGGTCAACCCCCTCACCTATCCCGTCCGCCACCCCCGCGGACTGCCTGGCCTCGCGGCGGTGGCGGCCGCGGGCGCACCGTTCGTGCGTGGGGTGCAGGACTGCCAGGTGATGGCGCCGGGTCAGGTGCTGGACGTCCCGGGGAGGCCGGTGGTCGTGCACAGCCCGGGCCACACCGACGGTCACTGCGCCGTCCACCTGCCCGAGCGGGACACCCTGTTCACCGGCGACGCCCTGGTCACGCGTGATCCGTACACCGGGCGCGCCGGCCCGCAGATCGTCAGCGGGGCTGCGACGGCCTCGAGCCGTCAGGCCAAGGACTCGCTCGGCGCACTCGCCGAGACCGGTGCGGGCCTGGTGCTGCCCGGACACGGTGAGCCGTGGGTCCGCGGCATCGGCCCAGCCGCCGACATCGCCCGACGACGCCGCCTGCAGTAGACAGTCGTGCCCCACACCGTCACCCTCGGGTGACGGTCCGGTCGGGCGGCCGACCGGCCACGTCCGAGCGTCGCCACGGTGAAGTCTCCGCGGACGGGGTGATGCCTCGCCTGCCCATCTCGTCCAGGTAGACCGCGCGGTCGGCCGCCGACTCGGCTGCAGCCCGAGGGTCTGCGGCGCCAGCGGCGATGGTCGCCGCGCAGTTATCCCACCGTGCGCGGAGCTCGTCGTCGAGCAGGCGCTCGAGGCGTCCGGTGAAGCAAGCCAGCAGTAGACGTGGCACCTCGACGACGGCCGGCGGTGTCAGTGGCGAGCGGCGTCTCATGCCGCATCACCGGTTCGGCGGGGACCAGGCAGAGGCGGGTGAGGTGGCGCAGTCGTCGGGTCGCTACTGACGGTCGTCCCTGAGGACGATCTGAAGCGGGCACTCGCGACGAGCCTGCGTGCGATCGCGGACAGCTTGACGTTCTGGTGTTGGGACAGTCGGCGCAGGACGTCCATCGCGCGCGCCTCGTCGATGCTGTGACGCTCCATCAGCACACCTTGGGCCAAGCCGATCTGACCGCGTGTCTCCAGAGCGCGGTGCATGCTGTGGATGTAGATCGCGGCGTCGAGCAGGGTGGCTGCGACCGCCGAGGTGGCCTTGGCGATGTCCGGCGGCGTGCGTGGGATCGGGTGCTCTGAGTAGAGCGTCACCAGGGCAACCCACCCGGTACCGGGGCCGAGGGGGACGACACGAAGGGGAATCGCGCCACACGTCCCCGCCGCCTGTGGCAACCGCTGCCGGCCGGTCTCATCGTCCGGCGGAGGGGTTCCCGGGGCGCGGTGGTTGCGCATGACGTCGGCGAGCGGACCCCGACTCGTGGTGAGCTGACGCTCGTCCAGGACCGAAGCCATCATGCTGCTGGCGCCGCGGTGGCGGACACGCTCACCACGGGCGTCGAGGACCACGAGCCCGACGTGCGACGTGCCGGCTGCGAGCGCACACGCGCTCGCCAGCTGGTTGCAGACCATGTCGATCGACTGACGGACGTCGACGACGTCGAGCATCGCGCGGACCGATGCCGACAGCGCGACGTCGTGCTCATCGCCGGCGTCCGGGTCGTGTGGGATCGGCTGCGTCATCGGGCACCCCTAGGTCACCTCGTGTGGTGTCACCGGGGCCGGGGCGACTCGATCGATCCATCTCTGCCAGGCCAGGCCCGTCCGCCTGTCGTGCGGACGGGCGGGCCCTCAGGTCAGCTGCGCCACCAGGACGCGGTGGCTCGGGGGTCCTCGACGGTCTGGAGCGCCACGTCGGAGAGCTTCTTGCCGTGACGACGAGCGTGGTTGCGGAGCAGTGCGAAGGCGTCGGCGACCGGGACGCCGGCGATCAGTGAGATCGCGCCCTTGGCCTGCTCGATGACCACCCGGCTGTCGAGCGCACCCTGCAGCTGCTCGGTGAGCGTCTGGGCGCGGGCGGCCGCCCGGTCCTGCAGGATACTGATCGTGGCGATGTCGGCGAGCGCCTGGACGCCCATGACCTCCTCTTCGGAGAACGTCGTTGCGCCGGCGCCGAACAGTGCCATGGCGCCGACGGCCTCGTCGCGCAGGCGCAGGGGGAACGCGTGCACCGACACGTAGCCGCCGGCGACGGCCTGCTCGGCGAACGCCGGCCACGGGACCGTCGGCGACGTGAGGTCGGTGTTCACCACCGGTCGGCCGGTCCGGTACGCGTCGGGACAGGGGCCCTCCTGCACGGCGAGCTGGAGCACCTCCAGGACGTGGCCGTCGTGGTTGGACGACGCCACGTACTGCAGGTCTCCGTGGTGGTCGCCGAGCATGAGGCCGACGGCGTCCGCGCCGCTGACGCGCTCGGCGTTCTCGGTGACGGTGTGCAGGAACTCCACGGTGTCGAAGTCGTGCACCAGGGTGTCGGCCGCCTCGACGAGGACCCGGGCGAGCTCAGCGCTGTCGATCATCGGTGTCTCATCTCCCATGCCGTGGCACGTGTGGCGTAGTGGTCAGTGTTCATCCAGACGCACCGTCCCGTCCAAGATCCGGCGGGCGAGCTCGTCCAGGTCGATGTCGAGGGCGAACGCGTGGGCGCGCATGCGGGCCAGCGCGTCGGTCAGCGTCGTGCCGAGCGCGACCAGGACCATGCCCTGGGCCTGGTAGACCTCGGCCCGTAGTCCGATGACGCGGGAGGCGTCGGCGTCGCGGGCGGCGTCGTCGCGACCGGCCTCGACGTCCAGGGTGGTCTCGGTGGCGATCTCGGCGAACGCCAGCGCGGTCCGGGTGCGGACGGCGTTCCGCAGCTGTGGGCGCTCGAACGACATCTCGAGGACGCCCAGCCTCGCGGCGCCCACGCCGAGCGGGAGGCTCCACACAGCTGAGCATCCGAGCTCGATGGCCGAGGCGGCGAAGTCGAGCCACCGCTGACGCCCCTCGACGAGCAGGTCGTCGATCATGACGGGGCGACGGTGTGCGGCGGCATCGTGGATCGGCCCCTCGCCACTGGCCGCCTGCAGGTCGACCAGTGCGGACCCGACGTCGCTGCCGGCGTCGGCGAGGAGCGTCGGTCCCAGGCCCGTCACGGTGCTGACTGTCGCGCTGAGCAGGTCGAGCTCGGTCACGGCCGCGTCGCACAGATCACACAGTCGAAGCAGGCCGTGCTCGTGGCCGGGCTGCGCAGCCGCTGCGACCAGCTGCCGGACCCGTTGGTCGTGGCCGTCTGACGTCGCGTCCATCTCACGGGCTTCCCGGTTGGAGAACGCTGGTAGTCCGCCAGCCACCACCGGGGCCGCTGGCCGCCGGTGAGGGCGGCGCGAGACGCAGCATCGGTCCTCTGAGCCTGCCGATTGCATTCTGCCCGTCGAACTGCACGTCCACGGCCACACCCTCGGCGCACCAGTGCGCCGCCTCGACCCGCGGTGGCCGCGTGAACGGGCACACCGTCTGCTCGGCCTCCTCCACCAGGTGTCGCAGTCCCGAGCGCTCGGCGCCGGCGGGGTCCACGCGGACGTGTCCGACGTAGAGGAGGGCGTCGTCGGTCACCCTGCCGAGCAGCAGCAACGTCCTAGGCAACCGCTCGGCCCCGAAATCGACCCAACCGCCCACCGCGAACGGTTCTGCTGCGGGAGGAACACCCGCCGGACGGGCCAACGACGCTGGATCCCGCTCTGGCTCGGGTCGGCCGTCGACATCGGGCATGACTCACTCCTCGCAAAGGCGGTGGAGTCGTCGGGGCCGGGACAACTGCAATCGACGGTAGTGCTCAGGGCACCCGCCCGTCCAACCACCGGTGGCGTGCCGCCCCGATTCGGTGGCACCCGGTTGGCTGGTTCGCGCGAAGGAGACCTCGGGCCGCTCGCAGTCTCAGAAGAGGATCCCGCTATGGCGCACGCCGCTCGTGACGATCCCTTGTGGCCGTCGCCGCTACTTCGAAGGCGGGTGCCGTGACCCCCTCGCTGCCTAGAGTCGAGGCCTCTCGGGACAAAGCCCGGCCCGCACGGGTCGGGACGCATCCATAGAGTGAGGGGCAACAGTGAATCTGCCAACCCGCAACCGCACCACGCACCGCGTCCTGGCCCGCCGGGCCGCCGCAGTCGTCGGAGGATCCGTGCTCGCGCTGGGCTCGGCCGTCGCAGTCGGACAACCCGCCTCGGCGGACCCCGGCGCCGGCTGGAAGCTCATCTCCAGTGCCCGGAAGTGCACTACGTACAGCTTTGGCACCCAGTGCCAGACGCAGAAGACGTACATGCGCACCATCAAGTACTGCGAGCGTCCGCCCATCTCGAACCCGTGGTCCAGCATGGCCTGGGCCACAACCTGCATCCGCTACGAGATGACCGGCTGACACCAGCGCGAACACAGTCGGCCCGGCGTGCCCTTCGGTGCGCCGGGCCGATCTGCGATCAACTCGAAGATCCTCGCCGGCTCAGGGCCCGTGTGGCTCTCGAGGTTCCCGCCGTGGTTACGCTCCGCAAGAGGTTGGTGAGTGGCTGCGGGGCGACACCGAAGTGAAAACAAGAGTCGTCGCACGACTTGCGCCCAGAACACCATCGCCGAGGACGGCGGACCAGGGCCTGATCACCCGATGTCACCTGCGGTCGTTGGCGGATTTCCCAGCCGGCAGACCCAAGCCTCGTTCATGATGTGGGCGTGACTGTGGCCCGCGGATCTTCCTCAATCCAGCGGCGGGAGGAGTCGCGGGGGTTCTCCGGCGGCAGAGTCGTGGTGCTTGTCGTGGTCTTCCTCGGTGCGCTGGGGGTGTACTTCGGGGCACCGTGGGTGGCGGCCGAGGCCGACGGCGCCGCCTACACACACTGCATGGGGTACGCCGATGAGGGCGAGGGCTTCGGCACCGGTTATCGCGCTTTCCCCGTTGCGGGCGTCGTGTGCTTCACCACCAGCAGACCAGAGGGGTTCTATCTGGGCTGGGCAGGTTGACGGCGACGACGCCACCCAGCCGACGGAGTGAGCGGGTCCGAGACCGACGTCTGCTACGCAGGCATATGGAAGGGAACGCGAGTTGTCGTGACCACCACCGAGATTGAGGGCCGCCAGTCGGCGCCAGCGTGGAAGACGTTGAGCATCATCGCGGTCGTGGCGGGCATTTTCATGGCCGCGATGTACTTCGTGATCGTTCCGAGCGCCGGCCAGTTGTCTATCGACAGTGCCTGCAACGCGAACACCCCCAAAATTCCCTACTGGGCTGGGGTGAGTTACACCAGCGAGCTGCACTGGGGATGGCGTCCGCATTGGACCTGCGAGTATCGGATTGCGGGTGAGGTGACTTCGGTCGATGTGGGCTGGGCCCCCAGCTGATCAGCCTGTTGAGTTCTGCGATGTTGACTCTGAGGTGGTCTCGAACCGGGCACTATTGCTGGGGTGCAGCGCAGTGAGGACGCAGACGGAGGCAGTGGGGGCGATGTGGTCAGTTCTTCGGCAGGCAGTCCGCGACCGCCCATGGCCGTGAGGTCTGTCGCGTTCCGGCTGCTCGTTGTTGCGCCCGCTGTTTCCTGCCTGGTGATGGTGGGTGTGCTTGCCGTCATGGCATTCGCCGCGATGGGGCGAAGTCAGACCCTGAACCACGATTGCGACCAGGCCGCGAATGCGCTCATTCGGGAGGTCGATGGCCCTGATGGGGACTATCAGGGAGGGGCCGGTTGGTCGATGGGCGGCTCATTCTGGGAACCCAGTTGCACGTACTCCTACGAGGATCAGTCCGGCGAGATCCGCTTGAGGTGGGGCCTGTTCGCCGAGAATCGACGCCTGTGAGCGTTCATGATGAGGCCCGCGGCGTCACGCTTCAGATCCCTCGAGAACTCGAACGTCGACGAGGTGGATGCGTCATGACCGTGTGAGTCGAGCCGGGTGTGGGTGTGCTCGAGGCCCAGAGTGCTTGACAACTCGGGCGTCACCCGTTTGTATCGTTGCACCACTACATTGATACGAAACGGGGGATGCATGCACTCTTTTGCCGCCGCTGCGAGCGGCCTGGTCGGACTCGTCGCGGTCTGGCTGCTGTTGATGCCACCTTCGACCCATCGGCTCAGCCAGTGGCTATCGGCATCACGAATCAGTGACTCCGACGCGACGCTGAGTGCTGTGCGCGGGGCCCTCGCCCGTATGGGTCATGTCGGAACATTGTTCCTGGGCGGGGCCGCGGTTCTTGGTCTTGCGTTGCAGCTCAAGATCTCAGCCGGAGCCGTTGCCGTCCCCTTTGCAGTCGTCGCCTCGGCAAGCGTCCGACTCGACGGTGGCCATCAGCGCGTAGCCCGAATCAGTCCTGATGACGCCGAGCCAGTCACCACCAACCGCCTGTTCTGGGCTGGAACCGTGGTCGCTGCCGCCGTGATCGGGCTGACCGCCGCGATCACCTACACATTCGGACGCCGCTCCGAGCCAAGCCAGTACCCAAACTTCAGCCTCGGGACGACCTTGCCTGACGTGACCCAGCACTCGTTGCTGATCGTCGGAGGGCTGTCGGTGCTTCTACTCATCGGCGCCTGGCTCGGCCAAGCGCGGGTTACGTGGCGCCCCTCGATGACGTGCCCCGATCCGGGCGCGGACCGCGCGTTGCGTCTGGTGTGCAGCCGCCGTCTCGCAGCGGGTCTGCTTGGTGGTCAGACCATCTTGCTGGGAATCGCCGCCAGCGCGGCACCAGTCTTCGCGCCATCGGGCGCGCCACCTGCTGACGCGTGGCTAGTCGATGAGTCGCTCACTGATTTGTCATCGGCATCGGGACTCCTCGCAGTTGCAATTGGCCTCTGCGTCATCGTCGCTGGTCTGGCTGAACCCTGGTGGACAGCACGGCACCGAGCCGCTTCGACCTCACCGGCGCCAGCGGCCGGATCGAGATAGCCATGGATATCTGGGTGGACACACGCAGCCCGACCCCGCATTACGAGCAGATCCGATCTCAGGTGAGCCAGCTGGTGATGACCGGGGCGCTGCCACCGGGGACTCGACTTCCACCAATTCGACGCCTGGCCGGCCACCTCGGTCTCTCTAACGGCGCCGTTGCCCGCGCGTACAAAGAGCTCGAGCGGGAGGGAACAGTCGCCACCAAAGGCAAAGCCGGCACGACCGTCCTTGGCCAAGAGAAACCGACCCACTCCGCAAGCCATAACCGCGACCGAAGCACCGCACTGATGAACGCAGCGACCCAATACGCCGTCAAAGCCCACCAGCTGGGATACCGCACAGACGAGGCCATCGCCGCACTCGAAACGGTGACGACTTCACCATTGTCGCCTCCGAAGCGCGCTTGATACACGCGGGTAGGCCGGGCCGCTGATAGCGCCAAGCCCAAGACGTGCTCAGTGAAGCACGATCACCCAGAGTGCGACCGACGCGAGACCGATAACCACTGCGGAGCAGGACCGCCGTAGTCAGGCGGTTGAAGGTGTCGGCTGAAGGTCTTCGGGACGTGCACGGCTCAGTACGGGCGTGCGCCCGGGTTGGCGCCAATCGCTCAATGCCCACCAGCGGTCCGCAGCGATCGGGGCCACTATCGACACCGTGGCGCCGCCATGACGCAGGCAAGGTGTGGGTAGTGAGTCCACGATGACCGTGACGTGAGTCCACCATCGTCGCGCGCTGTAGAAGTCGGCCATGAGGCTCTCGATTGCCGTCGCCGGGTCGATGTCGCCGGTCACCACCCCCAGTTCTTCGGCGCTGAGGGCGGAGGTGGCCGACCAAAGCGCATTGCCATGGCCAAATGAGGGGAGAAGCCCATTCCAGACCATGGCTAGAGGGTCGCCGGGCTCGGGCGGAAAGACAGCAGTGACGACGTAGGCGAGTGGCTCGTCGGATTCAATGTCTCCAGCTCTGTTCCAGAGATCAACACCTCGCCGAGCAGCAGGTTCGTGGTGCGCTACTTGGTAGATGGGTTCGCTTGGAACGTAGGGAAGTTGGCGCACAGATTGCACCATGCCAAATCGGCGCGTCCGGCGATAGTTGTCCTACCAGGCGCGGCTTCTACGACTCGACGCGCTCGGCAGCAGTTCCCGAAAGACGATCCCGTTGTGGTCATGCACGGGGAATGTGGTGGGAGTTGACGTCGTAGAACTGGTGGCACGAGCTGATGTGTCCTGCCGTGGCGCGATGAGGCCGGCGGGGCGGTCGTTAGGGGGCGGTATCACAGCCACAGGACAGTTGTGACCCTCAACTGATCTAGCGTGCGGGCATGCGAACCACACACCACATTCGATGGACCGCGGCCGCGGTGGGCGCGGCGGTCCTCGCAACTGTCATGACGGCGGGGGTGACGTCGGCATCGGCGTCGACGACCGAGCGTCAAGCAGCGGCGCTGACGGCGCCGACCACCAAGCTGGCGGTGCCCAACCCGTCGCTCATCAAGACCCCTGCCGGGTGGGTCATGCTCAACACGGGCAACGCCAAAAAGCCCGGTTTGATCTCGCGTGCGCCGGCACTGGGGGGCAAGTGGAGGCGCGACAAGCAGTTCGCGCTCCTGAGCAAGAAGCCGAAGTGGGCCGAAGGCGTCGGCGGTGTCTGGGCGCCCTCGATCGTTCAGGAGCCCAGCGGGCGCTACGTGGTCTTCTACTCCGCGCCGGTCAAGGGCAAGGACCATCGGCGCTGCATCGGCACCGGCTACACCACCGGCGCCAGCCTCACCGACTCGGTCGCCTCGGCCGGTCGTCCGAAGGCGCTGTTCAAGCCCCGCAACAAGCCACTGGTCTGCTTCTCGGGATCGGGGGTGAGGGCCGCCGACGTCGTCAGCAGCAAGACCGCCGGCAGCATCATCGATGCCACGCCCGCGGTCGTGGACGGGCGCTACTACCTGACGTACAAGACTGAAAAGCGGCGCGGTGGCAAGTGGCTGACCACGACCCGTCTGCTGCCGCTCGACGCCACGCGCACCGACACCACGGTTGCTGGCCCCAGCACCCAGATGACCCGTTGGAGCTCGCCGAGCATCGAAGAGAACCCGATCCTGGTGAAGCGCGGAGACACGTACACCCTGTTCACCTCGCGCGGCTGGTTCCGTCAATGCACCGGTGCGCACCCGTACCACTCGGTCTTCCGTCAGACCAAGGACCTGAGCCGGTGGCCGAGCAAGCCGAGGACCCTTGGCTTCAACAACAAGATCCGCACCTGCGGCAAGGGCAACGCCACGGTGAACGACGGCGGGGATGGAAAGTTCTACTTCACCTGGAACGGCCACTACCCGGCCAGCAAGGCCGGCAAGTCGGCCCCCAAGTCCCTCTACATCGGGACCCTGACCTGGAAGAAGAACGGACAACCGAAGGTCAAGGACACGCTCTAGACAGAAGCGTTCACACGTTGTCCGAGGGTGCCTGCGCTGGCAGGCACCTTCGGCGCGGCCTCGGACCGTGGCCGTGAAGCGCCGCGCGTCGAGCCGACAGACGATCGGTTTTAGGGATGACCAACTCGGCTCGTTGCCATGAGTTGCCAGGCGCCACCACGTGACGAGCCTGGTTCGCGGCGCATCAATCTAGTGTTCGCGCGTCCACGATGGTCCCGTCGCGGAGGGTGATTCTGTAGCTGGGAGGTTCGCTCCAGTCTGGGTTCGTCGTGGGCTTACCTCCGACGGGCCACCAGGCGGCCCAGTGACCGGATTCAATCGAGGCCTCGACCTTTCGGCCGCTGGGGGTCCGAACTTGGATGCGGGCGACGTCTGAGCCGGCTGTGCCTTCTACGGATGCGAAGGCGTCGTCGCCGATGGTCCCGAGCTGGGAGGTGTCTTGGCGGACGAGGCGGCTATTCGGCGATGGGTCGGTGAGGTCGTCGACACCGTCGAGTCTGCCGAAAAAGTTGCCCTGCCCTGGCTGCGGGTCAGCGACGACGGAGTTGGGGACCAGGCAGGAGCCTTCGAGCTCTGGCTGAGAGGCACCGGGCACTCGGAACAGGATGTAGCTCCAGCCGCCGCGCCGTTCGGCCACGAGGACGGTGGGCTTCGCTGTCGGGTCGAGCGCGAGGCTGCCCCCATCGCCACTCTGAAGCTTCAGACAGGCCTCGACTGTCGTGGTGCGCTCCGTTCCCTGGAGGGAGGCAGGGCTCGGCGACCACGAGGCGAACGCTGTTTCGACCCGAGTGAGGAGCGGGATCACGATCGCGGCAACGACAGTAGCGGCAAGCACCGCGCCAATGAGTACCGTCCGGCCGTTGCGCAGAAGCGTCGGCCGGCCCGGTCCAGGGTTCGAGGTCGGCTCACCGGGCGCGGCTTTCAGGATCTGCTCGAGAGTCCTGGAGGCCCGCTGCTCGATGTGGTCGAGTGGGCCGGTAGCGGCCGAATCGAGATTCTGCAGCGCCCGCATGGTCTGGGCTTGGCGGCGGGGGCTCATGTCCGGGGCTCCTCGGCGGGGGTGTTGACGGTGTGTGACCGGATTTTGCTCTGCTGGGCCGTGGGGTCGAGGTGGCGGCGCAGCGAGCGGCGTGCCCTGGACAGGCGCAGGCGGTAAGCAACGGCCGAACATCCAAGGACCTGTCCGGCCTGGGCCGAGGTCAGTCCCTCCCAGACAGTGAGACTGATCGCTTCTTGCTCGGCAGGGGTCAACAGACGCCACGCGGCAGTGAGGTCAACGAGGCGTGGGGTGACGTCATCGACGGTGGGGTTGGTGACCCACGTCGAGGACAGGCGCACCGCAAGGGCATCTCTACGCGCGCTCCCGCGATGGTGATTGAGCATCGTGGCGCGCGCGACACCGAACAACCAAGGCCGCGCCTGCTCCTGAGCTGTGGGCATACCGTCGATTCGTCGCCACGCCACCAGGAAGACATCGGCCACGATGTCCTCAGCCTGGTCAATGCCTACGCGCCGCACCACGAACTTCAACAAGTCCGAGTGCGTCGCGTGGAACACCGCGCGGAACCGTTGCTCCCGCGATGCACGCAACTCGTTGTTCGAGGCCGTCATGCTCACTACCTGTCCGGTCGAGGCCAAGTGTGTCAGCAGCAGCGGGACCGTCACTGCTCGCCAAACCCACAGACGCTCAGTCGAGCACGCCGGACGGCAGATGCCGCCGGCGCGGAGCCGGACATGGCAGCGGTCGGGCTTCGGTGCAGTTGCGTATGACCCCCGGCGTGCACACCACCAGCGTCCGTGGACAGCTGCGCAGTTACCCAGGACGGTCCAGGAATCGACGGCATTGCGGGCACCAGATTGCCGCGCGCGCACCAGACGGACACCAACCGGAGCCGCTGCGCGGCACTGGACTGGATCGACGTTCTCTCCTCCCGGGTCGAGCAATTTTGAGCCGGCGGCCCCTGCACGCAACCCCGCGCTGAGCGCCGGCGTCCAGACCAACGAGCGGCCTCGGCGCTCGCGAGCTCGCTTGTTTCCTCACCAGCTCGCCGCCCCTGGCCACCGGTACCGGGGTTGCCCTCCGGGGCCCCGTACCGGCTCTGCATTTCTCTTGCCCGGGAGGGGCGAACAACGGTTGGCAACCCAGGCCACCGGCCCGCTCCCGTGGCAGGAAGGCACCATCGTGCTGCTCACTGTGAAGAACCCCGCCGACCTGGTCGCCGCGCTGTGCACCGCGCTCGGGTTCGTCCCCACTGAGTCCGTCATCGTGCACCTGGACTGGGCCGACGACCCCACTCACAAGCCCCCGATGTTCCGGATGGACCTGGACGCGATCGAGCACGTCCCGGCCACCGTTGAGGATCTGGCCGCCCGTCACGGGCAGGTCGCGGTGTCGGTCGTCGTGATCGGTGCCGACCTGGCCGCCGGCCACACCGCCACCGCCGCAAGCGTGTTCGCGCTCGAGGCCGCCCTGCACGACCTGGTCGCCGTCCAGATCGTCGCCGGGACCGACGGGCGACACGTGTGGTGCGCGTGCGACACCGACGGATGCGCCGACACCCGATGGACTGTCGACCTCGACTCGCACCGGTTCGTCACCGAAGCGGCCGCCGCCGGACAGCAGGTGCGACCGGCCAGCAGCATCGACGCGGACCTGACGCCGGGCACCGGAACGACGTGGCCGCTGGTTGACGCCCAGGCCGTCTCGGACTCGATCGACTTCACCACCGGCGATGACCCCCGCGCGTGGATCAACCGGGCGGTCAAGATGGCTGCCCGCGAGGTCCCCGCCCAGACCCGGACCGACGTCGCGCACCTGGTCGCCGCGTCCCAGGTCATCCCGATCCGAGACCTGATGTGGGCGCACATCACCCGCGCCAACGCGGCCGACGCCCTGGCCCTGTGGGCGTGGGTCGCCCGCAACACCGTCCCCGAGCGCGCCGTCAACGCGCTCGCCCTGGCCGGGTTCGCCGCCTGGCAGACCGGCAACGGGTACGCCGCCCGCGTCGCGCTCGCCAACGCCGGGACGATCGACCCCACACACTCCATGACGATCCTGCTCGACACCGCGCTGGTCGCCCAGATCGACCCCCGCACGTGGGAGCAGCCGCCCGTGGCGGACCTGCAGGAGGCCGTCGACGCACTCTGGCGGACCTGACACCCTCACGGGGCGCCACCTCCCAGCGGGGGAGAGGTGGCGCCCCCCCGGGTGGCTCCAGCGGTGCCGCATACGCGGCGCCCTGTCGTCGCTGGCCTCCGGCCAGGCAGCGGGTCCGACTCCAGGTGCCGGCCACGCCAGCCGGCCGCCGGAGTCCCTCGAAGGTGACAACGCGCGGTTCCCGCAGTGACCGCTCCTGGGCGCGTCGGGTGTCGAGCGAGCCAACACGGACGGGATTGAGGCATGCCCTATCGACGGAACGGGGGTGCCCAGCAGCTCGGCACGGGCCATGACCTGGGCGCGCGTTCGGGCCAGGGTCCGCGACGATCGCAGGACCACATGAGGTGTGCCACCGGGGCTGTCCGCCAGTCGGGAAACACGACCGGGCTTGTAGGTCAGATGAGTGGCCGCGTCGAGGTCGTTGCCCTCGCCGCAGCCAACCACGAAGGTGGACCCATGAGCATCCCCTCAACTGAGCCCGTGGACCCCGACACCGTCGAGCCCGAGGTCACTCCCAGCCTGGATCCCAACCCCACGACCACGCCAGAGACCCCGCCCGACACTCAGCCGGCGCCGGTGTAGACGGCCAGTCTGATGGTGTAATACGCCTCGAAAGAACGACCCACCCACAGTAGTGATATCGTGACCTCGATATCGGAGGTGGTCGCGATGGAGCAAATTCTGATCCGCAACCTTCCCGCGGGGACCAAGGCGGCGTTACGCAAGCGTGCGCAGCTGAGCCACCGGTCGGTGGAGGCAGAGGCGCGCGATGTGCTGGCCAGGGCGCTGAACGACGAACCCGTGACGATCGTCGACCTGCTGGGCACCGAGGAGGGCGCCGACATCGAGTTCGAGCCCGAGCGGCTCGGACTAACCGCTCGCACAGCGCACTTGTGAGATACCTGCTGGACACCAACGTGGTGTCCGCGCTCCGAGTGCGTGGACGAAACACCGCGGTGGAGACGTGGGCGACAGCGGTGCCGCTCCGCGACCAATTCGTCACAGCGCTCACCGTCGCAGAGATCGAACGCGGCGTCGTCACGAAGGAACGCGTCGACCAGAGGCAAGGAGCGGTACTGCGCCGCTGGTTTGAACACAACGTGCTGCCCACGTTCGTCGACCGGGTGCTGCCGTTCGACCTGCCGGCGGCCCGAACCCTTGCTGGCTATCGGGTCCCTGAGCACGCGCCGTTCGACGACGCACTCATCGCCGCGATTGCAGAGTCTGCCGGGATGACCGTCGTTACACGGAACATCCGACACTTCGAGCCTCTTGGAGTGCCAGTGCTCGACCCCTGGCACACACCGCTGACCGAAGACTGACCGCGGGACTGACCTCCGACCTTGCCGGGCGAGACCCCAGGCACCAGCGCTACGGCCGCCGTCGCGAGACCCGTGAATACCGGCGCGCGGTGGCGAGCGGTTGGCACGGCCGAAGATATCGACCGTGGGCCACATACTGGCCGCTCGCCTGCACAGGCAGAACTCGGGATTGGAGCCGCCCGGCGGGCTCCGCCAAGTCGCGTACATCAGGTCCTTGACTGTCTTGGAATCAAAGGTTTCTGGGACACCCGCTGGCACCGTCGGCACAAGTGGGCTCTGCCTGCGACCACGGCTCGACGTTGGTCCCGGAACTCAGTCCCGGTATCTAAGTCCCGCCCGAACGGGACGAGGTGGGTTTCGAGACGGCCGATTACCTCGGAGGTGCGCGACTCGGTCGGCGTGGGGGAGCGGAGCGTTGCGTGCCGCTCGACGCCTTTGTCCCGGACGGAGGGTCGGACGGGTCCTGCGGCGTACCTGGGGGCAGCCGCGGCCGTCACCTGCGCCGATCCCGTATGGGGTTCCCGAGTGAAACAGCGGCGGGATGGCTGCGTATACGCGCGTGCACGTGGCTGCCAAACTCGAACTCATCCGCGGCACGAGCCTCGCGGGTACAACTCGGGAGGGTGCACCGGATGAGCCATAATGCAGAGGTGGGCGAGGTCGTAGCCGCGTGTGACGGTCTCGTTATGGCCTTGAAGGAATATGACACGTTCGGTGCAATGCGTGGTCAGTCGCGGTTGGAGCTGGACTCGGCGCTGGCCAGGGTGCTCTCAGAGCTCGCGGTCCAGACCCACGCCCGGGGTCACTCGGTCCGAGCGACGGCGCTGGTTGACACCGCCGGAACTCTCATCAAGCAGGCCGAGGAGCTTCTCGCGTCGCTTAGGACCTCGGCGACCTGCACCTGTGGTCACCCCGAGCGCGACCATTGCGACGCAGGATGCTGGCGTGACACCCCCGGCGGCGCCGACGTGTGCCCGTGCGTGCACCGCAACGGGCTCACGGACCTGCAGTCGCGGACTTACATTGAAGGCACACTCGGGCTGGACCAGGCGTGAACACAAGACCGGGTGGCCGCCGACTTCGGCGGGCTGGTTCGGTGCGCCGGTGACCCTCAACTGGTCTGACGACCCCATTGCGGGCACGAGCGAGGACTCTTTCGAGCGCTCGGAGTTCGCCAAGGCGGCGGCTGGGCGCATCATCGACACGCATTCGTGGAACACGAGCACCGTGTTCGCCCTCACCGGCCCATGGGGTACAGGCAAGTCCTCGGTCATCACGATGGTCCTCGAACACCTGCACGATCGCGAACCGGATTGGCGCGCGGTGATGTTCTCGCCTTGGGCGTCGGCAGACTCCGAGGCGCTTGTCGCCGAGTTCTACACCGCACTGGCCTCAGCACTGCCCGCATCGGGATCAACCGAAGCTCGCCGGGCCCTGGAGAGATGTCTGACTGTCGCCTCGCCGGGACTAAAGGCCATTCCCCTTTTCGGCGCGGCAGCCGCCGGCTACGCCGACCTTGCGCGCGACCGGTTGAAGAACCCGAAGCCTTGGCACCAGGCCTTCAAGGAGGCCTCAGCCACCCTCGAGGACGTGGGCGTGCCGATCCTGATCGTCATCGACGACCTCGATCGGCTGCAGCGCGACGAGCTGATGGCGCTGCTGAGAGTGGTCCGACTCCTCGGCCGGTTCCCCGGGGTCCAGTTCCTCCTCGCGTACGACGAACAGACCTTGGCCGCCACTCTCAGTGGGGGCCTGCGACCCTCGCCAGACTCGCATCAGGACGCTAGACGATTCATCGAGAAGATCGTGCAGTATCCGCTGTCAGTACCTCCGCTGTCAGACACCCAGGTTCTCGAAAGACTCAACGATGGGTTGAATGAGATCGTTCACCTCACAGCCCGCGACCCGGCTCCACTGACTGCCCACAGATTCGTCAGCATCATGAGGACGGCCGTGCGAGGTGGACTACGCACGCCGCGCGCCATCGACCGATATCTAGCACAGGTCGGCCATGCGTTCTCCATGATCGGGCCCGATGAGATCGACGACGCAGACCTGGCGATGCTGACCTTCTTGAAGGTCCACCTTCCCGGCCTGTACGAAACTCTGCCGTTGTGGAAGTCGCAACTGTGTCGTGCCGGACGACGCACGAGGTTCATGTCACCGCAGACTGGGATGGTCTCGGATGAACCAGTTGACTATGGCCCGTTGTTCGAGTCGGTGCCACAAGGCCATCTGCTCGAGCAAGCCCGCCTCGTGATGTCCAAGCTGTTTCCGGTGATCACCCAAACCACCGAAGGGACCGTGTCGCGACACGAGCGGAGTATTGCGCGATCGGACTACTTCGACCGCTACTTCACTCTCTCGGTGTCGCGACACGACGTGCGCGACGCTGCGGTCCGAGAAGCGCTTTACGCAGCGGCACACCCTGTTGCCGACGATGGCGGCGCGTTGCACGGACTGTTACAGAACTCGCCCGACTCTTCTGCGTCTCGACTTGCGCTCGTGCTGGACAAAGCCCGCACCGCAACTGATAACGACGCCACCGGCAGCCTAGTAACGCCAAGTCTGATTAGCTCCGTCGCCGGTGCACTGAATCAGATCGACGACACGCAGCCGGCACTGCTCAGCAACCGAGAGTCGGCGGTGCGCTGGCTGGCCACGATGATCCGAGACCGCGCCGAGGACTGGGACGCTGAGGTACTCGTCGACGCCTTGAGCGGCGGCCCGGCCCTGTTGCGCGTACTGGACGCGCT
>NZ_JBMGQR010000076.1:0-20305 GCF_049059935.1 Solicola agrisoli
TGGCGTCCTTGGACAGCAGCATCGCCCCCAGCACCGACTGCTCCGCGCCGTTGTCCTGCGGCGGCGTGCGGTCGAGCTGGTGACCGCCGTCCTCGTAGTCGTCCGGGGGTGCGGACGAGCCTCGCAGATCGGTCACGCTCACGCGGCAGCCCCTCGCACCTCGACGACGCCGGGACGCTCCCGAGTCGTTCTTCCCACCCTCGCGCGAGGCACCGACAGTGAGGCGCCGCGGGAGGTCGAAGGGCTCACCGTAGGCGTCCCTCCGCGTGGGACCAAGCGCGTGCGGATCGGGCCTGTCGACATCCTGGGGACAACCCGCCCGAGGGTGTGGACAAACGCCGTATGTCATGTGCACAGGCTGGGTACAACTCTGTGGACACAGAACTGTCGGACGGACAAAAAGGCCTCTGACCTGCACCGATACGCACCCACCGGGTGTGCGCACAAGAAAATCGGGCCGGACGTTTGTCCACGGGCCCTACACGAACAAGGGGGGTGAACGCGAGTCAAGAACACCTCAAGGTCACACCCGGCGACGGGGTGTGACCTTTACACGTGCCGGCCCTCGACCGCCGTGTCGGGCGGGATGGCCGCCGCCTAATGTAGGGGCGGTGCCGAGGTCCCGTCCGCGTTTTCGCCAGGACGACGCGAAGATCGTCAAGATCGCCGTCCCGGCCTTCGCCGCGCTCGTCGCCGAGCCGCTCATGCTGCTCGCCGACACCGCGATCGTCGGACGCCTCGGCACCACGCCGCTGGCCGGGTTGTCGGTGGCCTCGACGGTGCTGCTGACCTTCGTGGGGCTGTGCGTGTTCCTCGCCTACGGCACCACCGCCGCGGTCGGGCGCGCGCTGGGCGCGGGCGACACCAGGGCCGCGCTGGCGCTCGGCGTCGACGGCCTGTGGCTGGCGTTGCTGATCGGCGTGGTGGCGGCGGCCGTCGCGTCGGCTGCGTCCGGGCCGGTCATCGGGCTGTTCGGCACGTCGGACGCGGTGGCCGAGCAGGGCGTCACGTACCTCGCGATCTCCGCGGTCGGGATCCCGGCCATGCTGGTCGTGCTCGCCGCGACCGGCGTGCTCCGCGGGCTGCAGGACCTGCGGACCCCGCTCGTGGTGATGATCGCCGCCAACGTCGTCAACGCGGTCCTCAGCGTCACCCTGGTGCACCTCGTGGGCCTGGGGATCGCCGGCGCGGCGATCGGCACCGTCCTGGCCCAGGTGGGCGCGGCCGCGTGGCTCGTCGCGGTGGTCGTGCGGGCCGCGCGGCGCCACGGCGCACCGCTGCGGCCGACCCGGGCCGGCCTCGCGCAGGCGTCGCGGGCCGGGGTCGCCCTCGTGGTCCGCACGCTGACGCTGCGCGCGGCCCTGCTGCTGGCGACGTTCGCCGCCGCCGCGCAGGGCGACGCCTCGCTGGCGGCGCAGCAGGTGGCGGTCACCGTCGTCTCGGTGGTGGCCTACGCCCTCGACTCGATCGCCATCGCCGGCCAGACCCTCACCGGTCACGCCCTGGGTGCGTCCGACACCGACCGGGCCCGGCGGCTGACCCGCCGGATGGTCGGGTGGGGCGTCCTCAGCGGCGTGGTCGCGGCGCTGCTGGTCGTCGCGCTGCACCGGGCGCTGCCGGGCTGGTTCAGCGGTGACGACGAGGTCCGCGCGGTCCTGGTCCCCGCCCTGCTCGTGGTGGCGGTGATCCAGCCGGTGTCGGGCGTGGTGTTCGTCCTCGACGGCGTCCTGATCGGCGCCGGCGACGGCGTCTACCTCGCGTGGGCGGGTGTCGCGACGCTCGTGGCGTACGTCCCGCTCGTCGTCGCCGTCTGGGCCACCGACGCGGGCCTGACCTGGCTCTGGGCGGCGTACGGTGGCTTCATGCTCGCCCGGATGGCGACGCTCGTGCTGCGCGAGCGCTCCGACCGGTGGCTGGTGACGGGCGCCACCGCGCACGTCCCGGCCCCCTGACGCCCGATCAGCCCGCCGCGGCCACCAGCGCTCCGAACAGGGCGGCGCCGGTGCCGCCGCGCTCGGTCTCGGGGTGCCACTGGACGCCGACCCAGAAGTCGCGCGACGGGTCCTCGAGCGCCTCGACGGTGCCGTCGTCGGCGTGCGCCGAGACCGTCAGGCCCGGGTGGGTGTCGACGGACTGGTGGTGGTGGCACCGCACGTCCGCGACGTCGCCGACGGCCGCCGCGACGAGCGTCCCGGCGTAGGTGCTGACGGCGACCTCGCCGTACTCGTCGCGGCCGGGCGAGTGCGCGTCGTGCCCGACGACGTCCGGCGTGTGCTGGTCGAGCGTGCCGCCCGCGTGGACGGCCATCACCTGCAGCCCCCGGCACACGCCCAGCACGGGGATGCCGCGGCTCGCCGCGGCGTCGAGGAGCGCGAGCTCCCACGCGTCACGGTCGGGTCGCCACGCCGCCGTGCGCTCGTGCGGCTCGGCGCCGTAGCGGGACGGGTCGACGTCGGCGCCGCCCGTCACCACCAGCGCGTCGAGGCGCGCGACGACGCCCTCGGCCAGCGCGACGTCCGCCGGCGGCAGCAGCATCGGCAGGCCGCCGGCCGCCGCGACGCCGTCGGCGTAGTCGGCCGGCAGCAGGTCGGCGGGCACGCCCGACCAGACGCCCCAGGTGGCGTCCTCGCGGTAGGTGGTCAGGCCGACGAGCGGGGCCACCTCAGACCGGGGTCACGTAGGCGCCGGAGATGCCGCCGTCGACCAGGAACGTCGAGGCGGTGATGAAGCTCGACTCGTCCGAGCCGAGGAACAGCACCGCGTTCGCGATCTCCTCGGGCTCGGCGAACCGTCCCACCGGCACGTGGATCAGCCGACGCGCGGCGCGCTCGGGGTCGTTGGCGAACAGCTCCTGCAGCAGCGGGGTGTTGACCGGCCCCGGGCACAGCGCGTTGACGCGGATGCCCTGACGCGCGAACTGCACGCCGAGCTCGCGGCTCATCGACAGCACGCCGCCCTTGGACGCCGAGTACGAGATCTGCGACGTCGCCGCGCCCATCACCGCGACGAACGACGCCGTGTTGATGATCGAGCCCTTCTTGGCCTCGATCATGTGCGGCAGCGCGGCCTTGCAGCACAGGTAGACGCTCGTGAGGTTGACCTCCTGCACGCGCCTCCACGCCTCGAGGTCGGTGTCGAGGATCGAGTCGTCCTCCGGCGGCGAGATGCCCGCGTTGTTGAACGCGACGTCCACCGACCCGTACGTCTCCTTGGTCAGCTCGAACAGCGAGTCGACCTCGTCCTTGTCGGTGACGTCGGTGTGGACGAACAGGCCGCCCACCTCGGCGGCGACCTCCTGCCCGCGGTCGTCGTCGAGGTCGGCGATCACCACGTGGGCGCCCTCGGCGGCGAAGCGGCGCACGCTCGCCAGGCCGATGCCCGAGCAGCCGCCGGTGACGACGACGGCCTTGCCCTGCACGCGTCCGGTCATGGGTGTGGTTCCTCCTGAAGCAGTGGGTGGGTCAGTCGTGGGAGATGAAGACGTTCTTCTCCTCGGTGAACGCGTAGGGCGCGTCCGGACCGAGCTCGCGGCCGAGGCCGGAGGACTTGAAGCCGCCGAACGGCGTCCAGTAGCGGACCGCCGAGTGCGAGTTGACGCTGAGGTTGCCCGACTGGACGCCGCGCGCGACGCGCAGCGCGCGCCCGACGTCGCGGGTGAAGATCGAGCCCGACAGCCCGTACTCGGTGTCGTTGGCGCGCGCGACGGCGTCGGCCTCGTCGTCGAAGGGCATCACGGCGACGACGGGCCCGAAGACCTCCTCGCGCCAGACCGCCTCGGACGGGTCGGCGACGGTGACGACGGTCGGCGGCACCCAGAACCCGTCGCCGCCGGGCGTGGTGCCGCTGAACGCGACGGTGGCGCCGTCGACGTAGCCGCGGACGACGTCGCGCTGCTTGGCCGAGATGAGCGGGCCCATCTCGCTGGCCTCGTCGGTGGGGTCGAGCACCTTGACGCCCGCGACGGCGGGCTCGAGGAGCGAGAGGAACTCGTCGTAGGCGCTGCGCTCGACGAGGATCCGCGAGCGCGCGCAGCAGTCCTGGCCGGCGTTGTCGAACACCGCGTACGGGGCGGTGGCCGCGGCCCTGGCGAGGTCGGCGTCGGCGAACACCACGTTGGCGGACTTGCCGCCCAGCTCGAGCGTGACGGGCTTGACCTGCTCGGCGCAGCCGGCCATGACGCGCTTGCCGACCGCCGTCGAGCCCGTGAAGACCACCTTGCGCACCAGCGGGTGGGTGACGAACCGCTCGCCCACGACGCCTCCCGCACCGGGGATCACCGTCAGGACGCCCTCGGGCAGGCCGGCCTCGAGGGCGAGCTCGCCGAGACGGACGGCCGTCAGCGGGGTGTACTCGGCGGGCTTGAGCACGACGGTGTTGCCGGCGGCGAGCGCGGGCGCCAGGCCCCAGCCGGCGACGGGCATCGGGAAGTTCCACGGCACGATCACGCCGACGACGCCGAGCGGCTCGTGGAAGGTGATGTTCACGCCGCCGGGCACGGGGATCTGGCGGCCGTGCAGCCGCTCGGGCGCGCCGGAGTAGTAGTTCAGGACGTCGCGGACGTTGCCCGCCTCCCACCGCGCGTTGCCCCAGGTGTGGCCGGCGTTGCGCACCTCCAGCTCGGCGAGCTCCTCGACGTGCTCGTCCACGACGGCGGCGAACCGGCGCAGCAGGCGCGCCCGCTCCCCCGGTGCGAGGTCGCGCCACGCCGGGAACGCCGCTGCGGCGCGCTCGATCGCGGCGTCGGCCTGCGCCTCGTCGGCCAGCTCGACGTCGGTCAGCGGCTGCGCCGTGGCCGGGTTGATGACGGTGTAGGTGGTGCTCATGGGGTCCTTCGGGTCAGAGCCGCTCGAAGCCGCGGCGCAGCTCCCAGTCGGTCACGGCGGCGTCGAACGCGGCGAGCTCGACGTCGGCCATGTTCGTGTAGTGGTCGACGACCTCGTCGCCGAGGGCCTGGCGGGCCAGGGTCGAGGAGGTGAACGCCTCGCGGGCTGCCCGCAGCGTGCGAGGCACCTGCGCCTTGCCGGACGTGTAGGCGTTGCCCACCTGCTCGGGCTCGAGCGTCAGGCCGGCCTCGATGCCGTGCAGGCCACCGGCGAGCATCGCCGCGAGCGTCAGGTACGGGTTGGCGTCGCCACCGGGCACGCGGTTCTCCATCCGTGCGCCGGGCCCGTGGCCCACCAGGCGGAGCGCACAGGTGCGGTTGTCGGTGCCCCACGCGATCGACGTCGGCGCGAACGAGCCGCCCGCGAACCGCTTGTAGGAGTTGACGTTGGGCGCGTACAGGAGCGTCAGGTCGCCCAGCGACGCGAGCACGCCGGCGACGAACGAGTCGTACGTCGCCGAGCGGCCGTTCGCGTCCTCGTCCCAGAACGAGACGGCGCCGTCGAGGCCGCGCAGCGACAGGTGCACGTGGCAGGAGTTGCCCTCGCGCTCGTCGAACTTGGCCATGAAGGTCAGCGCCTTGCCGTGCTGCGCGGCGATCTCCTTGGCCATCGTCTTGTAGACGACGTGGTTGTCGGCGGTGACGAGCGCCTCGTCGAACAGGAAGCCGATCTCGTGCTGCCCGTAGTTGCACTCGCCCTTGGCCGACTCGACGTTCATGCCCGCGGCGTAGCTGTGGTTGCGGATGTCGCGCAGCAGCGGCTCGACCCGCGTCGTGCCGATGATCGAGTAGTCGACGTTGTAGCGGTTGACGGGCGTCAGGCCGCGGTACCCGCCGTCCCACGCCTGCTCGTAGGTGTCCTCGAAGACCATGAACTCCAGCTCGGTGCCGGCAAGGGCGGTGAAGCCCATGTCGGCGGCCCGCGCCAGCTGCGTCTTGAGGATCGTGCGCGGCGACTGGACGACGGGCGCGTGGTCGAGCCAGACCAGGTCGCACTGCACCATCGCGGTGCCCGGCAGGTGGGGCAGCAGGCGGACGGTGTCCTCGTCGAGCACGAACTCCATGTCGCCGTAGCCGCGCTCCCACGAGCTGATCGCGTACCCGTCGACGGTGTTCATGTCGACGTCGACGGCGAGCAGGTAGTTGCAGCCCTCGGTGCCGCCCCGCAGCACGTGGTCGACGAAGTACGCGCCGTGCATGCGCTTGCCCTGCAGGCGTCCCTGCATGTCGGTGAAGGCGACGACGACGGTGTCGACCTCGCCGTCGGCGACCTTGGCCTTGAGGCCCTCGATGCTCAGCATCCTGGGGTGTCTGGTCATTGCAGCAGTCCTCTCAGCAGGGCGGCGGTGTCGTCGCAGTGCAGCTCCATGGTGCGGCGGGCGCGGGCGGTGTCCCCGGCGAGGACGGCCCGGACGATGGTGCGGTGCTGGCGGGTGGAGTGCGCGATGTTGCGCGGCAGGACGGGGATCGCCGCGAGCATCTCGTGCACGCCCCGCTGCACCTCCTGCACGGCCTCGACCGTGCGCGGCGACCCCGACGCGGCGGCGAGCGCGAGGTGCAGGCGCGCGTCGGCCTGACGGTGGGCGCGGTCGTCGTCCGCCGCCTCCACCTCGTCGAGCGCGGTGCTGACGAGCTCGCGCTCGGCGTCCCCGAGGTCGCGCGACGCCGCCAGCGAGCAGGCGCCCGGCTCGACGACGCGGCGGAACGCCAGCAGGTCGGCGGCGTCCTCGCGCCTGGACTCCCACGCCGATCGCGCCGTGGACGCCTCGCTCGCGCCCGGCAGGACGACGGTGCCGCCGCCGCGTCCGCGCGTGGTCTCGACCAGTCCGGCGGTGCGCAGCGCGGCGATCGCCTCGCGCAGGGTGGCCCGCGAGACGCCCAGCTGCTCGGCGAGCAGCCGCTCGGGCGGCAGCGGCGCGCCCTCGTCGAACACCCCGAGCCGGATCGCCGACGCGAGCTGCTCGACGCACCCCTCGAACGCGTGGTGCCCGCGCACGGGCCCCAGCACGGCGTCGGCGAGGGCGTGGGGGCTCACGGCGCCAGTCTCGACCCGCCACGCGTCGGCCGTCAATGGTCTGGCCTCAGACCTTTCTGCGGCAGTTCCCGAGGCATGGGGGCGGCGGGCAGGTGCCCCACCCACCACGCGGGAACCGCGGCGGTGCCCCACCCACCACTCCGGGCCGTGAAGTGGTGGGTGGGGCACCGCCGGTCGTGGTCCAGGCACCCGGCGGTGGGCACGGCCCCACGATCGGCCGGCACCTGGGGCCATACCCACCGCTGAGGCGAGGACGACAGACGCGCCCCCGCCCCACGCCGTCCTCGCTGCCCGATCCCCAGCCCGTCGGTGCCGCACCCCCCGCACCACGTCCTGGCGCGACGGACGGCGTGACCTCGCACACCAGGACGCCCGAGAATGCGGGGCGTCGACCGTCCGCGGGGTACAGTCATGTCAGACGCACGTGCCCAGCTGCGTGTCACGGCGTCCCCATCTAGCTCGGACCGGCTCACTGCCGTCCGTCTACCCGATGTCGCTTGAGCGCCCCGCAGCGGATCTGCGCCGCGACATCATCGAAAGAGCACCTTCGTGTCTTCACCCGTTCAGTCCACCGTGCCCTCGTTCGCCGCACTCGGCGTCCCGGCGGCACTGGCCGACGTCCTGACCGCCAAGGGCATCACGTCGCCGTTCCCCATCCAGGCCAGCACGCTGCCCGACTCGCTCGGCGGTCGTGACGTCCTGGGCCGTGGCCGCACCGGCTCCGGCAAGACCCTCGCGTTCGCGCTGCCCACCGTGGCCCGCCTGCGTGAGTCGGCCAGGAAGCGTCAGCCCAGCAAGCCCCGCGCGCTGATCCTGGTCCCCACCCGCGAGCTCGCCACCCAGGTGCACGAGACCCTCGCGCCGCTCGCCGACGCCGTCGGCCAGCGCTCGACGATCGTCATCGGCGGCGTCGGCATCAACCCGCAGATCAACAAGCTCCGCGCGGGCGTCGACATCGTCGTCGCGACGCCGGGTCGCCTGGAGGACCTGATCCGCCAGGGCCAGTGCCGCCTCGACCAGGTCGAGGTGAGCGTCCTCGACGAGGCCGACCACATGGCCGACCTCGGCTTCCTGCCCGCCGTGCGCCGCCTGCTCGACCTCACCCCGTCGCACTCGCAGCGCCTGCTGTTCTCGGCGACGCTCGACCGCGGCGTCGACGTCCTGGTCAAGCGCTTCCTGCACGACCCGGTCGTGCACCAGGTCGACGAGGAGACCTCGCACGTCCCGACGATGGAGCACCACGTCGTCACCGTCGACGCCGGCACCAAGGCGCAGATCGTCACCTCGCTGCTCTCGGGCAGCGTCCGGACGCTCGCGTTCACCCGCACCAAGCACGCCGCCAAGGCGCTCGCCCGCAAGCTCAACGCGGCCGGCATCCCGGCGGTCGACCTGCACGGCAACCTGTCGCAGAACGCGCGTCAGCGGAACCTGTCGCAGTTCGAGAGCGGCGAGGTGGGCGTGCTCGTCGCCACCGACATCGCGGCGCGCGGCATCCACGTCGACGACGTCGGCCTGGTCGTCCACGTCGACCCGCCCACCGAGCACAAGGCGTACCTGCACCGCTCGGGCCGCACGGCCCGCGCCGGCGCCGAGGGCCGCGTCGTCACCGTGGGCCTGCGCAACCAGTCGCGCGAGCTCGACCAGCTGATGCGTCGCGCCGGCATCAAGCCGCAGGTGCTGCCCCCGCACCCGAACGCGGAGGCGTTCACGCGCCTCACCGGCCCGCCCCGCGAGAAGGTCGACCCCTCGACGCTCGTCGCGGCCCCCACCTCCGGCAACGGTGGCGGCGGCAAGGGCGGCAACGGTCCCCGTCGCGGCCAGCGCTCCGGCGCTCCCCGTGGCGAGGGCGCCTCGAGCAACGCGCCCCGCAACCGTCGCAGCGGCGGCCCCCGTCGTCGCTCCGGCGGCGGCTCGGGTGCCGGTGCCTCGGCACCCCGACGCGGAGGCGCCGCGTCGTTCTCCGCGGCGTCCGGGCGTCGCTGACGCACCCCACCGCGTGACGCTCCCGGGCGAGGTCGATAAGGTCAGGCTGTCCTAAGACATCGACCTCGCCCAGGAGCCACCCGTGCGGACTGTCCCGCTGCGCACCCTCGCCGTCACCGCCGTCCTCCTCGCCACCGCAGCGTGCGGCGGCGGCTCGGACGGTCAGGAGGAGACCGCCTCGTCCGGTGGCTTCGAGCCCGTCACGATCGAGACGAAGTTCGGCCCCACCACGATCGAGGAGGAGCCGACCCGCGTCGTCACCGTGGGGTACAACGAGGAGGACTACGCCCTCGCCCTCGGCGTCGTGCCGCTCGGCGCGCGCGAGTTCATCGGCTACGACGCGCCCAAGCGTCCCTGGGCGCAGGAGGCGCTGGGCGGCAAGACCGTCCCCACCGTCGGCGGCGAGGAGCTCGACCTGGAGAAGATCGCCGGGCTCGACCCCGACCTGATCCTCGGCGTCAACTCCTACATGGACCAGGCGACGTTCGACCTGCTCAGCAAGATTGCCCCCACCGTCGCGCAGAGCGACGAGTACGCCGACGGCGCCACCCCGTGGCAGGAGCAGACGCTGCTCACCGGCAAGGCGCTCGGCAAGGACGACGAGGCCAAGGACGTCGTCGATGACGTCGAGCAGCAGTTCGCCGAGGTCGTCGAGAAGAACCCCGACTTCGCCGGCAAGTCCGCCCGGTTCGGCCTCGGCGTCGGCTCCACCGGCAGCTACGAGATCGCCCAGGACGACTACCGCAGCGGCTGGCTGGTCGACCTCGGCTTCGAGGTGCCCAAGACCGGCGGCGAGGTCTCCCTGGAGAGCCTGGACTCCCTGGACGCCGACGTCGTCGTCTTCGAGGGCATCGAGGGCGACGTCCTGGACACCCCGGTCGCGAAGTCGATGAAGGCCGTCCAGGAGAACCGCGTCATCGACTTCGGCCCGTTCGACGGCGACTTCGCCGCGGCGCTCGGCTTCAACAGCCCGCTGAGCCTGCCCACCGTGCTCGAGATCGCCGAGCCGCGCCTGGCCGCCGCCACCGACGGCGACCCGGCCACCGTCCCCGAGCCGTACACCGGCTGACGCGACCGACGGTCGGGGGGCCACGGGCCGGGCGTAGGATCCCGGCCCGTGGCCCTCTCCCGTCGCTTCGCCTGGGTCGCCGTCCTCGTCGGCGGCGTCGTGCTGTTCGAGCTCGTCCGCCGGGCGCTCGTGCAGACCCAGAACCCGAACCTGCTGCCCGCCCTCCTGCTGGTGGGCGCCACGGTCGTCCCGGTCGCGTTCGTCACCTTCTGGTGGGGACGCCGGCTCGCGTCGTCGGTGCCTCCCGGTCTGCTCGCCTTCACCGCCCTCGTCGGCGGCGTCGTCGGCGTGGTGGTGGCCGGAACCCTGGAGTTCGACACGATGCGCGACCTCGGCACCCTGCCGCTGGTGCTCGTCGGTCTGATCGAGGAGTCGGCCAAGCTGATCCTGCCGCTCGCGGTGCTCCTGCTCGCCGGGCGACGCACCTCCCCGTCCACGGGGCTGCTCGTCGGCGTCGCGAGCGGCGCCGGCTTCGCGGCGCTGGAGACGATGGGCTACGCCTTCGTCACCCTGATCTCCTCCCGCGGCGACCTGTCGGCCGTCGACGGCGTGCTGCTGCTGCGCGGGCTGATGAGCCCCGCGGCCCACATGGCCTGGACCGGCCTGACCGCCGCCGCGCTGTGGACCGCCGCGACGCAGGGCTGGACCGGACGTGCGATCGGCCGGCTCGCGCTGGTGTTCGTCGTCTGCGTCGCCCTGCACACCACCTGGGACAGCACCGGCACCATCTGGGCGTACGCGGTGCTGTCCGCGACGAGCCTGGCGCTGCTGTTCGCCACCGCCCACCACCTCGGCGACGACGCCGAGCGTCGTCCGGTCGACGGTCTCGCCCGCGCCTGAGCAGGCCGCAGTTTCCCAGGTACACCTGGGAAACTGCGCGCGGCACGGAGAATTCTCCGGGTGCTCGGACCGATTCCCAGGTGTACCTGGGAAACTTCACGGCCCCGGACGCACGAGAGGCCCGCACCCCGAGGGGTGCGGGCCTCCTGCGTGGTGCGGGTGCGTCAGGCGCTGACGACGTTGAGCTTGACCGTCGCGCTGACCTCGGGGTGGATGCGCACGGAGACCGTGTGCGCCCCGAGGGACTTGATCGGCTGGCCGATCTCGATGCGGCGCTTGTCGACGCTCGCGCCGGCGGCCTCGAGGGCCGTGGCGACGTCGGAGACCGTGACGGCACCGAACAGTCGGCCGGTGGAGCCGACCTGCGCGGGGACGTTGATCGGGCCGGACTCGAGCTTGCCGCGGATGGCGACGGCGTCCTCGCGGTCGTGGACCGCACGGGCGTCGCGCGCCTTCTTGATGGACTCGACCTGCTTGCCGGCGCCACGCGTCCAACGGATCGCGAAGCCACGGGGCATCAGGTAGTTGCGGCCGTAGCCGTCCTTGACCTCGACGACGTCGCCGGGCTCGCCGAGGTTCGTGACCTCGTGCGTGAGGATGAGCTTCATGGGGATCGCCTTCCTCAGCGGGTGGTCGAGGTGTAGGGCAGGAGCGCCATCTCGCGCGCGTTCTTGATCGCCATGGCGATCTTGCGCTGCTCCTGGACGGACACGCCGGTCACCCGGCGGGCGCGGATCTTGCCGCGGTCGGAGATGAACTTGCGCAGCAGCGCAGTGTCCTTGTAGTCGATGACGGTGACGCCCGCGGCCTTGAGAGGATTGCTCTTCTTCTTGGGCTTGCGGACAACTGGCTTCGCCATTGTGGTGCTCCTTGTCTGAGCCCGGCCCCCTGGCGGGTGGCCGGAATGGTCGGTGTTGTCGGATGGTCAGGTGGTGCGGGGACCCGTCAGAACGGGGGCTCGTCCTGGCTTCCGCCGGACGGGCTGGCCCACGGGTCGTTGCCGGCGCCGCTGTTGCCGCCCCCGCCGCCCTGGGGCGCGGGGGACGACCACGGGTCGCCGGCGGGAGCGGACTGGCCGCCACCCTGCTGGCCCCCACCGAAGCCGCCGCCGCCCTGGCCGCCGCCGGAGCGGTTGGCCCGGGCGACCTTGGCGGTCGCGTTGCGCAGGGACGGGCCGACCTCGTCGACGTCCATCTCCACGACGGTGCGCTTCTCGCCCTCACGCGTCTCGTACTGGCGCTGCTTGAGGCGGCCCTGCACGATGACGCGCGTCCCCTTGGTCAGGGACTCGGCGACGTTCTCGGCCGCCTGGCGCCACACGGCGCAGGACAGCCACAGCGTGTCGCCGTCCTTCCACTCGTTCGTCTGCCGGTCGAAGGTTCGCGGCGTCGAAGCGATGCGGAAGTTGGCGACGGCCGCGCCCGACGGCGTGAACCGCAGCTCGGGGTCGTCGACGAGGTTGCCGATGACGGTGATGATCGTCTCGCCTGCCATGGGGGGCTCCCTTAGGGGTGGTGCGTGGTCTGGGTGGCTAGCAGTAGACCGCATCGGCCGGACGTTCGCGCTCGTCTGTCCACAGACGGGCGCACCGGACGGTGCGGCGGGTGACTACTTGGCGTCCGGACGGATGACCTTGGTCCGCACGACGGACTCGTTCAGGCCGAGCTGGCGGTCCAGCTCCTTGACCGTGGCGGGCTCGGCCGTGAGGTCGACGACGGCGTAGATGCCCTCGGTCTTCTTGTCGATCTCGTAGGCGAGGCGACGCTTGCCCCACACGTCGACGTTCTCGACGGTGCCACCGTCGTTGCGGACGACGTTCAGGTACGTGTCCAGGCTGGGGGCGACGGTGCGTTCCTCGAGATCGGGGTCGAGGATCAGCATCAGTTCGTACTTGCGCACAGCGACTCCACCTCCTTCGGTCTAGGCGGTCACGGTCTCTCCGTGACAGGAGGGCTCTGCGGTGCTGCCCACGTGGTCGCGGGCAACCGGGGAAGTCTAGCCGGGCCCGGCGTCGCAAGGCCAATCCCGCCTGTGGACGTCCCACCCGCACCACTCCCCCCACTTCCCCGTCGACACCCCGGGAAGTTCTCCGTGGTGCCGACGGATTCCCAGGTTCACCTGGGAAACCGACGGCGGGTCAGGCGAGCGGGGCGCGGAGGGTGACGGTGACGGGGTGGCGGTCGCCGGCGACGTCGACCTCGTAGGAGCCCTCGGCGGCCCAGGCGCGCGTGGTGGTGCCGGACGGGTCGGCGACGTGGGCCAGGCCGACGGCGGCACCCACCGTCGCGCCCCAGGCGGCCGACGTCACCTGCCCGACGGCCACGCCGTCGCGGCGCAGCAGCTCGCCGCCCCACAGCATCGGCTCGGCCGCGTCGACCACGAACGACACGAGCCGCTTGCGCACGCCCTCGGCGCGGGCCTTCTCGACCGCGGCACGTCCGAGGAAGTCGACGTCGCCGTCCAGCTTGCAGGTGAAGAGCAGGCCGGACTCGACCGGTCCGACGTCGGGCGTCAGCTCCCTGCCGAACGCGCGGTACCCCTTCTCCAGGCGCAGCGCGTCGATCGCGTAGTACCCGGCGTCCACCAGGCCGAGGTCCGAGCCGGCCGCGTGCAGGTCGTCGTGCACGCCGGCGGCCGTCTCGGTGGGGACGTACAGCTCCCACCCCGGCTCGCCGACGTAGGTGATGCGGGTGGCGCGGACGGTCGCGTGCCCGCACCGCACCACGCGGCTGTCGCCGAGCGTCCAGTCGTCGCCGAGGTCGGGGGAGACCCGGGCGAGGATCTCGGCCGAGCGCGGACCCATCACCCCCAGCACGGCCCACGCCGACGTCACGTCGGTGACCACGACCCGGTGTCCGGGCGCGACGTGGCGACGCAGGTGGTCCAGGTCGCGCACGGTGGTGGCCGACGACGCGACGAGCAGGAAGACGTCGGCGGCGGTGCGGGTCACCGTCAGGTCGGACTCGTAGGTGCCGCGGGCGTTGAGCAGGCCGGTGTAGACGGTGCGCCCGACCGGGACGTCGACGTCGTTGGTGCACAGCCACTGCAGGTGCGCGAGCGCGTCGGGACCGGCCACCTCGTACTTGGAGAACGACGTCTGGTCGAACACGGCCACGGCCTCGCGGGCGGCCCGCTGCTCGGCGGCGCACCACGGCACCCACGGCGGACGGCCCCAGGAGTACCGCAGCGTCGGGTCCTCACCGGGCGGGGCGAGGTAGTTGACGCGCTCCCACCCCATCCGGCTGCCGAACGACGCGTTCCGCGCGGCCAGCCGGTCGTGCAGCGGCGATCGACGCAGCCCGCGCCCGGACTCGGCCTCCCGGTTGGGCCACGGCACCGCGTAGTGCAGGCCGAGCACCTCGACGACGCGGTCGCGCAGCCAGGCGTCGTTGCCGTCGAACGGCGCGAATCGGCGGACGTCGACGCCGGTGAGGTCGCCGTCGGGCTCGCCCTCGGTGATCCAGGCGGCGAGCGCACGTCCGGCACCTCCGGCCGACGCGATGCCGACGGAGTTGAACCCGGCCGCGACGAAGAAGCCGCGCAGCCCGGGCGCCTCGCCCATGACGAACTGGTTGTCGGGCGTGAAGCTCTCGGGACCGTCGTAGAGCTTGCGGACGCCGGTGGTCTCCAGCGCCGGCACCCGGTGCACGCCCTGCTCCATCCACGGCCCGAAGTGGTCCCAGTCCTCGCCGAGCAGGCTGAACTCGAACGGGTACGGGATCTTGTCGGGGGCCACCCACGCCTGCGCGTCGGTCTCGAAGGCGCCGACGACCAGCCCGCCGACCTCCTCCTTCATGTACGTGCAGCCGTCGGGGTCCCGCAGGATCGGCAGGTCGGACGTGACGCCGTCGACCTGGTCGGTCACCGCGTAGTAGTGGTGCGCCGAGTGCAGCGGGACCGTGACGCCGACCCTGCGGGCCAGGGCGTTGGCCCACTGCCCGGCGCAGTTGACGACGACGTCCGCCTCGACGTCGCCGAGGTCGGTGCGCACGCCGGTGACGGCGCCCCGCGACGTCAGGACGTCGAGCACCCGCACCTTCTCGACGACGCGCGCGCCGCGCAGCCGGGCGCCCTTGGCGAGCGACAGCGTGAGGTCGGTCGGGTTGGCGGTGCCGTCGTCGGGGAGCCAGATCGCGCCGAGGAGGTCGTCGGTGCGCATCAGCGGCCATCGCTCGCCGGCCTGCGCGGGCGTGAGCATCGCGCAGTCGAGGCCGTACGCCTCGGCGCTGGCGGCGGTGCGACGCAGCTGCGTCATCCGGTCGGGGGTGCGCGCGACGATCAGGCCGCCGTTGCGCTTGTAGCCCGTGGCCAGGCCGGTCTCGGCCTCGAGCCGCTCGTACAGCGAGGTGGAGTACTGCACGAGGCGGGTGCCGCTCTCGGACGCCCGCAGCTGCCCGACCAGGCCCGCGGCGTGCCAGGTGGTGCCCGACGAGAGCCTGCCCTGCTCGAGCAGCAGCACGTCGGTCCAGCCGCGCTCGGTGAGGTGGTAGGCCACGCTGGTGCCGATCACGCCGCCGCCCACGATCACGACGCGGGCACGGGAGGGCAGGTCAGGCACGGGCCACCTCGTCGAGCAGGGACGTGTAGCCGTCGGACGTGAACGCGGCGGCGGCACCGTCGAGACGCTCGTCGCCCCAGCCGGTGAAGTCGAAGTCGAGCGGGCTCGAGCCGGCCTGGATGTAGCCCCACAGGGCCCAGCCGTACTGCGAGACCACGGCCTGCAGGCGCGTGCGCGCGACCAACCGGGCGTCGGGCCGCCCGAGGTAGCAGGTGACGAGGTCCTCGAGCGCGTCGTCGGACAGCCCGCACTCGGTGCAGGTGTTGCCGAGCTCGAAGAACGGGTCGTTGTTGCCCGAGTACTCGTAGTCGATCAGGTGCACGCGGGTGCCGTCGTCGACGACGTTGCCGGCGAGCAGGTCGTTGTTGCAGGGCTTGGTGGGCACCGGGTCGGACGCGAGCGCCGCGACGGCGCGCGCGAAGGCGCCGGCGTGGTCGTCGTAGTGGGCGGGGAACGCGAAGCCGCGCTCGTCGACGACCCGCCGGAACCTGGCCTGCCGGTCGGGCATGTGGAACTCGCCGACGAACCGCGGGCCCTCGTGCAGGCGGCGGGCCGCCGCGGCGAACCGGTGCAGGACGTCGGGGCGCGCGAGGTCGTCGTCGGTGCAGGTGGTGCCCTCGAGCCAGCCGATCAGCATGATCCGCAGGTCGGGCCGGTACTCCACGACGGGCGCGCCGACGCCCGTCGACGCCGCCGCCACCGAGTTCAGGTGCTCGGCCTCGCGGTCGATGCCGAGCAGCTCGGTGTCGGAGCGGCCGCACCGGGCGACGTAGGTGCCGTCCGGCGTCGTCACCTTGAGGTTCAGGTTGGTGAGCCCGCCCGACAGCTCCTCGACGTGACGGGGGCGGCCCGCGAGGGCGGCCAGCTGCTCCAGCCGCTCCTCGTAGGTCGCGCGGTCGACGATCGGCACGGGACGGTCAGTCGTCGAACGCCTGCGTGACGGCGGGGTCGATGGTCATCTTCGGCCCGGTGAACCAGTGGCGCGCCGAGGCGAACCACCAGATCGCGAGCACGACGAGCGTGCCGATCGTGAGGATCGGCGCGTAGTTGACGCTGCTCCACGCGAACCCGTCGCTGAACGGGACGCCGGCGGGGGTGAAGGGGAGGATGAAGTACACGCAGATGACGGCGATCTCGGCGACGGCGACGAGGTTCATCCACTTGTACTTCGAGCCCAGGGTCCACGAGCCCGCCTCGAACGCGTCGCCCATCCGCCAGCGCAGGAAGATCGGGATCGCGAACGCGAGGTACAGGCCGATGACCGCGACGGAGGTGACGGCGTAGAACGCGGTGGGCACGCCACCGACGCTCTTGAGGGCCGGCAGCGTGATGATGATGCCGATGACGGTCACGAACACGACCGCGTTGGCCGGCACCTTGGTGCGGGGGTTGACCTGCGACCACAGGCCCGAGCCGGGGATGGCCCGGTCGCGGCTGAACGCGAACGTCATGCGCGAGGCGCTCGTCAGGCACGCGATGGTGCAGAAGAACTGACCGGCGGTGGAGATCAGCAGGATGGTGAAGTGCCAGCCCTCGCCGAGGGCCTGGGAGAAGATCACGTCCACCGCGCCGAACCCCTCGTTGACGCCCTGCGGGTCCTGCACGGCGAACAGGAACGCGAGCAGCAGGAACCAGCCGCCGAGCGCGGAGTAGGCGATCGAGCGCCACACGCCCTTGGCCGCTCCCTCGGCGGCGCCCTGGGTCTCCTCCGACAGGTGCGCGGACGCGTCGAAGCCGGTGATCGTGTACTGCGTGAGCAGGAACCCCAGCGGCAGCACCAGGAACCAGTACTTGCCGTCGGAGAAGCCGGAGTTGTTGATCCGCTCGGTGAAGACGAAGCCCATGCTCTGGTGGGTCTCGGGGACGATCACCAGGATCAGGATGACGACGGCGGCGCCGGCCACGTGCCACCAGACCGAGACGTTGTTGATGACGGCGAGCAGGTGGCCGCTGAAGATGTTGAGGATCGCGGCGAGCGCGAACAGCACCACGAACAGCACGTAGACGCGGCCGAGGCTGTAGCTGTCGGCCCAGCCCTGGCTGATCGTCTGCAGGGTGAGGTCGAGGAAGGTCGCGCAGCCGTACGCGACCGACGCCGTCACCGCGAGCAGGCCGACGAGGTTGAGCCAGCCGGTGAAGAAGCCCGTCGCCGGGCCGCCCATCTTGGCCGCCCACCAGTAGATGCCGCCCGACGTCGGGTACGCCGAGACCAGCTCGGACATGGTGAAGCCGATGATCAGGATGAACAGGCTGATGATCGGCCAGCCCCACGAGATCGCGACCGGGCCGCCGTTGTTCCAGGCCTGGCCGAACGTGGTGAAGCAGCCCGCCAGGATCGAGATGATCGAGAACGAGATCGCGAAGTTGGAGAAGCTGGACCAGCTGCGGCTGAGCTCCTGCTTGTAGCCGAGCTTGGCGAGCAGCTCGTCGTCCTTGGACAGTGCGTCGGACATCGCGGATCTCCGTGGGGGAGGGGCTGGGATGGCGTGACGCTATACCCGCGGGGCGCAACCATCTAGACCTTTGACGAGGACGCGCGGGAGATTTCATCCCCCCGCAACACGCGGATCGGGACGGGACGGGAGCAACCGGACGCGGCGCGCGTCAGCGGACCTGCGTCCGCAGGTGCACGCGCGTGCGGTCGGCGCGGTAGCGGTCGTGCGCCAGCTCGACCGGCAGACCGGCCGCGTCGTAGGCGATCCGGGTGACGAGCATGAGCGGTGCGTGCGGGCGGATGCCGAGCAGCGCGGCCTGCTCGGAGGTCGCCACGACGGGCTCGAGCCACTCGTCGGCGGTGCGCGGGGCGGCGTCGAAGTGCCGTCCCATCAGCTCGTAGATCGACCCGGTGAGGTCGTGGTCGGCGATCCCGTCGAACAGCGGGGCCGGCAACCAGGTCTCCTCCAGGGCGAGCGGCTCGTCGTCGGCCAGCCGGACGCGGACGACGCGGTGCGCCGCCCCGCCTCCGGGCAGGGCGAGGCCCTCGGCGACGTCGGCCGGCGCGGTCTCCCGCGTCGCCGTCAGCACGCGCGCTCCGGCGCGGATCCGCGCACGGCGGAGCTGCTCGGTGAAGCCCAGCAGGCCGGTGAGGTCGAGCTCCACGCGCGGCCGGGTGACGAAGGTGCCGCCGCCTCGCCCGCGTCGACGCTCGACGAGCCCCCGTTGCTCCAAGGACGCGAGCGCCTGCCGCAGCGTCATCCGGCTGACGCCCAGCGCGGCGGCGAGGTCGCCCTCGGGAGGAAGCCGGTCGGTCGCGACCAGCCGTCCCTCGCGCACCAGCCCCGTCACCCACCGCTCGATCCGCGCGTGCGCGGGGTCGTCGCCGGCGTCCGTCAGGTCCGGACGCGCGTCGAACGCGTCGGCGGAGACCGTCAGGCGTCGCATCCGGTGATCGTAGAGCGCCGCACCACCCCGTCCGCCCGAGTTGTCGGTGGCTGGTGATGTCGGGGCATCACCACGCACCGACAGGTCGGCGGTCAGTCGTCGTCGGGGCCGCGGGTGCCGAGCGCGGCGGCGACGTTGACGCCGACGATGCCCAGCCACGCGAGCGCGATGCCGCCGAGGCCCGCGGTGCCGCCCGCGATCGCGGTGATCGGGATGCCGGTGCCGAGCGAGACGTACGACAGCGCCACCGGGTAGCCACCGCTGCGTCGCCGCCGCGGCAGTAGCTCGGGCTGCCGACCCACCTGTGCCTGCACCCGCTGCTCGACGGCCTGGTCGATCCGCTCGACCAGCGAGTCGATCAGCGCCGGCTCGAACTCGGCCCCGAGCTCACCCCGCGCGGCGGCCGTGGCCCGCACGTCCTGGCCGAGGGAGTGTCGGTCGTTCTCGTCCATGGCTGCATCGTGCGCCAGGGTGGGGCATGTGTCGAGAGGTGCCCGCCGAGTCGGGCGACCTCCCGAGAACCAGGGCCGACCCGGACGGCCCCAGCGAGACGAAACTAGGACGGCCGCGCGCGTCGTGCACGGCCGCTGTCCTGATCCTCCCGAGTTGTCGGTGCCTCAGAGGCCTATGGGCCCCTCAGGCACCGACAGCTCCCAGGGATGCGGGGCTACTCGGTGGAGATGGCGCGCAGGACGTCGAGGCGGGCGGCACGGCGGGCGGGGACGACGGCGGCCAGGACGCCGACCACCGCGGAGATCACGACGAACAGCACGAGCCGTCCCCACGGGTAGGACAGGTCGGTGATGCCGTCGTCGACGAAGGCACGCTGCAGGACGGTGCCGAACAGCAGGCCCATGACGACGCCGAGCGTGGCGCCCAGCACCGCGATCGCGACCGCCTCGAGGCGCACCATCCGTCGCAGCTGGCGACGGCTGAGGCCGACGGCGCGCAGCAGGCCGACCTCGCGCGTGCGCTCGATGACGCTGAGCGCGAGCGTGTTGACGATGCCGAGCACCGCGATGACCACCGCCAGGCCGAGCAGGGCGTAGATGAGCAGGAGCAGCTGGTTGACCTGGGCGCGCTGGGCGTCGATGAACTCGGCCTGGTCCTGCACCGTGACGGTGGGCAGGTCCTCGACGATGCGGTCGAGCCGGTCGCCCACCTCGGCGCGGTCGGCCCCCGCGGCGGCGTCGACGGCCACCGCGCTGTCCTGGCGCGGGACCTGCGCGGCGGCGAGCGTCGAGAACGGCATCACGGCGTCGCCGACGACGTTGGACTGCTCGTAGACGCCGACCACGCGCGCGTCCTGCTTGCCGCTCGGGAACCCGAGCGAGACCTCGTCGCCCACCGTCAGGCCGTCGCGGCGGGCGTCATCCTCGCTGAGCGCCACCTCGCCCTCGCCGACGTCGAGGGTGCCGCTCACCATCGCCAGGTCGTAGACCGAGGTGAAGGTGGCGGGGTCGATGGCGGTGGCGAACGAGTCGCGGTCGTCGATGGTGGTGGCCAGCGACTGCATCTGGGCGACGGTGCCGACGCCGTCGGTCTCGCCGATCCGGT
>NZ_JBMGQR010000077.1:0-20158 GCF_049059935.1 Solicola agrisoli
TCTGGGTGGAGTACGAGAACCCCTGGTTCATCGACATCCCGAACACCGACCCCTGGCGCAGCGGCTCCGACGGGCCCTTGGAGCCGCGGACGGTGCCCGACCCGTCGAACTCGGAGTGACGGCTCGCGTCGGAGAGCAGTGCGAAGACGGCCTCCGGCGGTGCGGGGACGACCCGCTCGACGCTGACGGTGTCGTGGTCCATGACGTTCATGCTACGAACCCGTCGGGGATTCGGCCCGTCGGTGACCCTGGCCTACACTGGCGGACGTGCCCCGCGGAGATGGTCGGCTGAACCACGACATCGATCCCCAGGACGTCGGACCCCAGGACGCGTGCGGCGTCTTCGGCGTCTGGGCGCCCGGCGAGGAGGTCGCCAAGCTCACCTACTTCGGCCTCTACGCCCTGCAGCACCGGGGCCAGGAGTCGGCGGGCATCGCGGTGAGCAACGGCACCCAGATCCTGGTCTACAAGGACATGGGCCTGGTGAGCCAGGTCTTCGACGAGCCGACGCTGGAGTCCCTCAAGGGCGAGCTGGCGATCGGCCACGCGCGGTACTCGACCACCGGGTCCAGCGTCTGGTCCAACGCCCAGCCGACGTTCCGGTCGACGGCCACGGGCACCGTGGCCCTCGGCCACAACGGCAACCTCACCAACACCGCCGAGCTGATGCAGGTGCTCGACCAGCGCATCGCCGAGTCGGGCCAGCTCGACCTCGCCGGACGCGGTCGCGACATCGCCACCAGCGACACCGCGGTGATGGCCTCGCTCCTCGCCTCCTACCCCGACCGCTCGGTCGAGGAGGCGGCGCTCGCCGTGCTGCCGCAGCTCCGCGGCGCGTTCTCGCTCGTCTTCATGGACCAGGGCACGCTCTACGCCGCCCGCGACCCGCAGGGCGTCCGTCCGCTGGTGCTCGGTCGCCTCGACCGCGGGTGGGTCGTCGCCAGCGAGACCGCCGCGCTCGACATCGTCGGCGCCTCCTACATCCGCGAGATCGAGCCCGGCGAGTTCGTCGCCATCGACGCCGACGGCCTGCGCAGCGAGCGCTTCGCGGCCAAGGAGCCCAAGGGCTGCATCTTCGAGTACGTGTACCTGGCGCGCCCCGACACGCTGATCAACGACAAGCGCGTGCACTCCGTCCGCGCCGACATCGGACGCCGGCTGGCCCGCGAGACGCCCGTCGAGGCCGACCTCGTCATCCCCGTGCCCGAGTCGGGCACGCCGGCGGCCATCGGCTACGCCGAGGAGTCGGGCATCCCGTTCGGTCACGGGCTGGTCAAGAACAGCTACGTGGGCCGCACCTTCATCCAGCCGAGCCAGACGATCCGCCAGCTCGGCATCCGCCTCAAGCTCAACCCGCTGCGCGACGTCATCGCCGGCAAGCGCCTGGTGGTCGTCGACGACTCGATCGTCCGCGGCAACACCCAGCGCGCGCTCGTGCGGATGCTGCGCGAGGCCGGGGCGGCCGAGGTGCACGTGCGCATCTCCAGCCCGCCGGTCAAGTGGCCCTGCTTCTACGGCATCGACTTCGCCAGCCGCGCCGAGCTGATCGCCAACGGCATCTCGGTCGACGAGATCTGCCGCTCGATCGGCGCCGACTCGCTCGCGTACGTCTCGCTCGAGCAGCTGGTCGAGGCCACCGAGCGCCCGGCCGACGACCTGTGCCGCGCCTGCTTCGACGGCATCTACCCGATCGAGCTCCCGCACGAGGCCGAGATCGGCAAGCACCTGCTCGAGCCGGCCGCGCCCAACTACGCCCCCCTCGCACCGGAGCCCACCTCATGACGTCCTACGCAGACTCCGGCGTCTCGATCGAGGCCGGCGACCGCGCCGTCGAGCTGATGAAGCAGTGGGTCGACAAGTCCCGTCGTCCCGAGGTCGTCGGCGGCATCGGCGGCTTCGCCGGACTCTTCGACGCCTCGGCCCTGCGCCGGTTCGAGCGTCCGCTGCTCGCCACGTCCGCCGACGGCGTGGGCACCAAGGTCGCGATCGCGCAGCGGATGGACGTGCACGACACGATCGGCTTCGACCTCGTGGGCATGCTCGTCGACGACCTGGTCGTCTGCGGCGCCGAGCCGTTGTTCGTCACCGACTACATCGCCTGCGGCAAGGTCGTGCCCGAGCGCATCGCGGCCGTCGTCAAGGGCATCGCCGAGGCGTGCACCGAGACCGGCTGCGCGCTGCTCGGCGGCGAGACCGCGGAGCACCCCGGTCTGCTCGGACCCGACGAGTACGACGTGGCCGGCTCCACCACCGGGGTCGTCGAGGCCGAGGCCCTGCTGGGCGCCCACCGCGTCCAGGCCGGCGACGTCGTCGTCGCGATGGAGTCCTCGGGGCTGCACGCCAACGGCTACTCGCTCGTGCGCCGCGTCTTCGACACCGCCGGCTGGGAGCTCGACCGCGACGTCCCCGAGCTCAGCCGCACCCTGGGCGAGGAGCTCCTCACCCCCACCCGGCTCTACGCCCGCCCCTGCCTCGACCTGATCGCGCGCACCCGCGTGCACGCGATGTCGCACGTCACCGGTGGCGGCCTCGCGGCCAACCTCGCCCGGGTGCTGCCCGAGTCGCTCAGCGTCCGCATCGACCGCTCGACCTGGGCGCTGCCCGCCATCTTCGGCCTGGTCGGGCAGGTGGGTGGTGTCGTGCGCCACGACCTCGAGGCCACGCTCAACCAGGGCGTCGGCATGGTCGCGCTCGTCGACGCCGCCGACGCCGACGCCGCCGTCGCCGTGCTCGCCGAGAACGGTCTGCGCGCGTGGGTGTGCGGCGAGGTCGAGGACGTCGCCGGCGGCACCGTGGAGCTGCTCGGCGACCACGCCTGAGGCGGCTCGCAGGCGCGGTGTGACCAGCCCGAACACTCGTTCGGGCGGGTCCGCGTGCGAATCGTTGCCCCGATTGGGTACCGTGGGCCCCACGACGTATCTACATGTTCCGAGACTGTGCGAGGGGTTGACCCGATGGGGCGCGGCCGTGCGAAAGCCAAGCAGACCAAGGTTGCTCGCGACCTGAAGTACAAACCGATGGAGACGGACTTCGAACGCCTGCAGCGCGAGCTGCACGGCGAGCCGGACTCTCCGCGGGTCGAGGTCGACGACGACGACTCCGACGACTACCGCGGCTCGGCCGCGGGCTGACCTGCGGCCTTCTGCCTGAACGGCACCGCCGCCCCCGCCGTTGCGGGGGACGGGCGGTGCCGTCGTCGGTCAGCTCGGCAGCCAGATGCCGCGCAGGCGGCCGACGTCGCGCATCCGCTGCTCGGCCATCCGGTCGGCGGCCACCGACGGGGGCACCTCCTCGGCGGCGGCCCGGCCCAGCACGTCGAGCGTGGTGTCGTAGATCCTCTCGGCACGCTGCTTGGCGCGCTCGAACGAGAAGCCCTCGAGCTCGTCGGCGACCTGGATCACGCCACCGGCGTTGACGCAGTAGTCCGGGGCGTAGACGACGCCTCGTTCGGCGAGCGTCTTCTCCACGCCCGCGTGGGCCAGCTGGTTGTTGGCCGCGCCGCACACGATCCTCGCCTGCAGCACGTCCACGACCTCGTCGTCGAGGGCGCCTCCGAGGGCGCACGGCGCGTACACGTCGAGGGCGCCGCGGACGAGCGTGGCGGTGTCGGGCACCGAGGTGACGCCCGGGTGCAGCTCCTGCAGCGAGGCGACGGCGGCGGCGTCGACGTCGGTGACCACCACGGAGGCGCCGTCCTCGACCAGGTGCCGGACGAGGTGGCGGCCCACCTTGCCCACGCCGGCCACGCCGACGGTGCGTCCGGCGAGCGAGTCCTCGCCCCAGGTGTGGCGGGCGGCGGCCCGCAGGCCCTGGAAGACGCCGAACGCGGTGAGCACCGAGGAGTCGCCCGCGCCGCCGTGCGCGGTGGTGCGGCCGGTGACGTGGTCGCACTCACGGGCCACGACGTCCATGTCGGCGGAGTAGGTGCCGACGTCGCACGCGGTGTAGTAGCGGCCGCCGAGCGCCTGGACGAACCGACCGTACGCGCGCAGGAGCGCCTCGGACTTGTCGCGACGGGGGTCGCCGATGATGACGGCCTTGCCGCCGCCGTGGTCCAGGCCGGCGAGCGCGTTCTTGTACGTCATGCCCTGCGCGAGGTTGAGCACGTCGCGCACGGCGTCCTGCTCGCTGGCGTAGGGGTAGAAACGGGTGCCGCCGAGGGCCGGCCCGAGGGCCGTCGAGTGGATCGCCACGATCGCGCGCAGGCCGGTCTCGCGGTCGGAGGCGAAGACCACCTGCTCGTGGCCGTGGCCGAAGGGTGAGACGTCGATGCCGACGTCACGGAGGTCGTCGGTGCTGCCGGCCCGGGGGTGGGGGGCCGTGGGGGTGGTGTCGCCGGTCACGGTGGTGCCTTTCTGGCGAGGGGACGGTCGGTCGCGGGGGTGGTGCGACCCTGCTCACCGTAGCGATCCCGGGGCGTGATCGATGCGTCACCACGGGAGGGACGCGGCCGCCGAGCCTGCGTCCGTGGGGGGCCGCTCGGCGCCGCAGCCGCGCGTGACCACCGAGTTGACAACGGTCACGTGGTTGTGAAAGTGCACAAAACGCTGCGAATGCGAATCCGCGGCTGGCACTATCGAGCCATGACAGCCCGTGCCAACGACTCCGAGCGCCTCCTGACTCCCGCTGAGGTCGCGGTCCTCTTCCGCGTCGATCCCAAGACGGTCACCCGTTGGGCGCAGGCGGGCAAGCTCAGCTCGATCCGCACGCTCGGTGGCCACCGCCGCTTCCGGGAGTCCGAGGTCAAGTCGCTGCTCTCCGGCGTCGACACCGCCGACGGCACCGCCTGACGCTCGGCGTCACCACGTCCGACCGCATCGGCCACCGGCCGGTGCGGTCGTCGGCGTCCGGGCGGCCCGCGCGGCGGGCGGGCGGGGCTGTCCGGATCGTCCCGCGGTGCGAACCTGTTCACGGGTGCGCGGCGAGGTGAACAGGTTTACGATGGGAGTTGGTTGCCGCACCAGCGGTGGCACCCGACCTGGGAGGCGAGACACGTGGACGACGCACTGGCCCAGACGCGCCAGCTCGACCCCGTGACCGACGACGCCACGACGACTGCTCGGACCGACGCGCGACCCGCGCCGGGCGAGACCGATCTGCTGTGGGGTGTGGGCGCGGTCGCGACGCGTCTGAACCTTCCTCCGGCCACGCTCCGCACGTGGGAGCGGCGCTACGGCGTCGGCCCGTCGGAGCGCACGCAGGGCGGGCACCGGCGGTACAGCGAGGAGGACATCCTCCGCGCCCAGGTGGTCGCGCACCTCATCTCCCGCGGCGTCCCGGCCCAGGCCGGCGCGCGCGTGGCCCTGTCGCTCGACCAGACGGGGCTCGTCGCGGCCCTCGCCGACGGCGGCACCGCCACGTCGCCGCGCGGCGTCGACCCTGACATGCAGCCCGAGGTGGCGATCCAGTCGATCATCGCCGCCGCCCACCAGGGCGGCCCCGACGAGCTGGGTCACCTGTACGCCCGCGTCCTCGGCCAGTGGGGCATCGTCCCGGGCTGGGACTCGGTCCTGGCCCCGGCACTCTCCCGCATCGGCGACCTGTGGTTCGACGGGCTGATGGGCATCGAGGGCGAGCACCTCGCCACCGAGCGCCTCAGCGCAGAGCTGCGGGCCTACACCCGCCGCAAGCGTCCGCAGACCAGCCAGATCGACCCCATCGTCATCGCCAGCGCCGACGACGAGATGCACTCGCTCCCGCTGATCGCGCTCGAGGCGGCGCTCGCGGCCGACGGGCTCACCTGCTACGCACTCGGCTCGCGGGTCCCGGCACGCGCGCTGGCGCACACGCTCGAGCGCAAGCAGCCTCGCGTCGTCTTCCTCTGGTCGTCCATCGCGCGTCCCCAGGTCGACGAGACCTGGTCGGCGTTCGACCGGCTCGACCACGAGGTGACGGTGCTGCTGGGCGGCCCGGGGTGGCCCGCCGAGCGTGCCGCGTCGGCCCCCGACACCACGATGCTGCACAGCCTCGGCGGTGCCGTCGACGCCGTCCGCGACGCGTTCGCCGACCCGTCCTGATCCTGCGCACCTGACGCCGCCCGGCCAGGCCGGGCGGCGTCGTGCTGTCCGCACCCGCGCGGACGTCGTGTGAGGTAGCCTCAACTCGAGTGTTGGCCGTGCCTCACTCGAGAGGGGCGGGCGGATGGATCTCGGGACGGCGAGGGAGCCGGCGGCACCGGCGGTGCCCCGCCGTGGCGTCGCCCTGCTCGGGCCCGCGTTCGTCGCCGCGATCGCCTACGTCGACCCGGGCAACGTCGCGGCCAACCTGACGGCGGGTGCGAAGTACGGCTACCTGCTCCTGTGGGTGCTCGTCGCCGCCAACGCCACGGCGGTGCTGGTGCAGTACCTGTCGGCCAAGCTGGGCATCGTCACCGGCCGCTCCCTGCCCGAGCTGCTCGGCTCCAGGCTCGGCACGGGCTCCCGCCGCGCCTACTGGGTGCAGGCCGAGCTGGTGGCGATGGCCACCGACCTCGCCGAGGTGCTCGGTGGCGCCATCGCGCTCTACCTGCTGTTCGAGGTGCCGCTCCTGCTCGGTGGCCTGATCGTCGGCCTGGTCTCGATGGCCATGCTCGCGGTGCAGACCCGACGCGGCCAGCGTCCGTTCGAGGGCGTCATCGTCGCGCTGCTCGTGGTGATCGCGGTGGGGTTCCTCGCGGGCCTGTTCGTCAGCCCGGTCGACCCGGTCCAGGCGCTCGCGGGCGTCGTGCCGCGGTTCGACGGCACCGAGACGGTGCTGCTCGCGGCCAGCATGCTCGGCGCGACGGTGATGCCGCACGCGATCTACCTGCACTCGGCGCTCGCGCGCGACCGCCACGGGGTGCAGACCGAGGACGGCGTGGTCCGCCGCCTGCTGCGTGCCACCCGCTGGGACGTCGCCGGCGCGCTGCTCGTGGCCGGCGCGGTCAACATCGCGATGCTGCTGCTGGCGGCCTCGAGCCTGCGCGGCGTCCCGGGCACCGACACGATCGAGGGGGCGCACGCGGCCATCGTCGCGGCCCTCGGCTCGGGCATCGGCATCGTCTTCGCGATCGGCCTCCTCGCGTCGGGTCTCGCCTCGACGTCGGTCGGCTGCTACGCCGGTGCCGCGATCATGGGCGGGCTGCTGGCCGTCCGCATCCCGCTGCTGGTGCGTCGCGCGGTGACGCTGGTCCCGGCCCTGGTCGTGCTCGGCATCGGCGCCGAGCCCACGTCCGCGCTCGTGCTGAGCCAGGTGGTGCTGAGCCTCGGCATCCCGTTCGCGCTCGTGCCGCTCGTGCGCCTGACGAGCGACGTCGCCGTGATGGGCCGGTTCGCCAACCCCGGTGCGGTGAAGGTCGTCGCCTGGGCCGTCGTGGCACTGATCGTCAGCCTGAACGTGGCCCTGATCGTCCTGACGGTGTCCGGCGCCGCCTGAGTGTGGCACGGTGGGAGCTCCACCGACCGGAGGCGGCCATGAGCCAGTACCACCAGGACCCCGCACCGAGGTCGCGTGCGGGTCGGGTCCTCCACGGGATCGGCGGCGCGCTGCGCACCTTCGTCCTTGCCGCCGCGTCCGTGGTCGACCAGCGAGCCCACGGGAACTCGATCCCGCCGGAGACGAGGCGGGCGCAGCGTCCGCAGGACTACCGCCCCTGAGGGGAGAGGTGGCCAGGGCCGGGGTCGAACCGGCGACCTTCCGCTTTTCAGGCGGACGCTCGTACCAACTGAGCTACCTGGCCGCTGCGGGCGGTGAGGCCGCGCAACACCCGGGGCGAACCGGGCGGGGACCACGATACACAGGGCTCAGGCCGGGGCGCCCCGCCGGGCTCGCCTGACGCTCGACGCCGCGAGACCGAGCACCACGACCGCGCCGATCGCGGAGGTCGCGGCGGTGATCAGGCCGGCGGTGCGCCAGCCGTCGACCGGGTCGGCGAACGCCGTGGCGACCAGGCCCACCACGGTGACGCCGATGGCCGAGCCGAGGTAGCGCGCGGTGTTGTTGACGCCGCTGCCGAGGCCGCCGCGGCCCGGGGGAGCGGTGGCGACGGCCTCCCGTCCGAGCCCGGCGTTGAGGAACCCGGTGCCGACGCCGGCCACCACGTAGCCGGGCAGGATCCACCAGACCGAGGTCGATGCGGCGGTCGCCGCGAGTACCAGCTGGCCGAGCGTGCAGATGGCGAGGCCGAGGGCCAGCTGCCGCAGGCCACCGAGCCAGGACGGCAGGCGGCGGGCGAGGAGGGCGAAGACGGTGCTGGGCACCGACCAGGCCGCCAGCGCGCCGGCCGCGACCAGGGTGCTGGCCCCGAGCGCGTTGGTCAGGTGCGACGCCGAGTACGACATCACGGCGATGACGCCGGTGCCCGTCGCCAGGCCGGCCACGTGCGTGGCGGTGAAGTCCGGGCGTGCGAACAGCGCGAGGTCGAGCATCGGGTGCTCCCGGCGGCGCTCGACGAGCACGAACGCGACGGCGAGGACGACGGCGAGCACCAGCAGCCCCACCGGCCACGCGACGTGGGACGAGCCGCGCGACTCCACCAGCGCGACCAGCAGCACCACCATCGTGGCGCCGAACGTCAGGGCGCCCGGGAGGTCGAGCGCCCGGCGGTGGTCGGCGTACGTCTCGCGCAGGCGGGTGCCCGCGAGGGCCACGGCCACGCCCAGCACGGCCAGCACGACGTACGGGGCCCGCCACGACACCGACGCGTCGAGCAGACCCGGCAGGAACGGCCCGGTGGCGATGCCGGCCGACACGCTCGCCCCCCAGACGGCGCCGGCGGTGGCGCGCTCGGCCGGCGTCGGGAAGAAGAAGGACGTCATCGCGAGGCTCGTCGCGATGAGCGCGGCACCGCCGACGCCCTCGACCACGCGGCCCAGCACGAACGCGACAGGCTCCTGGGCCGCTGCGCAGAGCACCGACCCTGCCGCGAGCAGCAGGGCGCCGCCGACGAAGACCGCGCGGCGTCCACGGTCGTCGGCCAGCACGCCGACCACGAGCAGGCTCGCCGCGAGCCCGACGCTCATCGAGCTGAGGATCCAGATCTGGGCGCTGGGGCCCGCCTGCAGGGCGCGGCCGAGCGTGGGGGCGTCGGCCAGCGAGGTGGTGAACGCGGTGAGCGCGACGAACACGCCGAGCGAGCCCACGACGAGCGCCGAGGTGCGGTCGCGGCGGTCGACGCCGCTCGGGGTGGTGCGGGTCGCCGGTTCGGTCACCGAACCAACCTAGGGCGACCTCTGGTCCGGTGACAAGACCGAGGGGTAGCGTGGACGGATGGCTCTGGGAAGCGACTACGTCGGGCAGGACTGCTCCCTCGCGCGGGCCCTCGAGGTCGTCGGCGAGCGCTGGAGCCTGCTCGTGCTGCGTGACTGCTTCCTCGGGGTGCGGCGATTCTCCGACTTCGCCGCCCACCTCGACATCTCCCGTGCCGTGCTCACCGAACGACTGGGCTCCCTGACGCGCGCGGGCGTGCTGCGCCGCGTGCAGGTCGACGGGCACCCCGAGTACCTGCTCACCGACGCCGGGCTCGCGCTGTGGCCGGCGCTGCACGCGCTCGCCGCCTGGGGCGGGCAGCACGCGTCCGGCCCCGAGCCCTACCGGGTCTTCACCCACGCCGCCTGCGGCACCCGTCTCGACGCCGTGGGGCGGTGCGGGGCCTGCGACGTGGCCCCCGGGCCCGCCGACGTGGTGTCCGAGCAGGGGCCCGCGCCACGTCTTGGGCGCGACGACTCCGTCACCGCGGCGCTCGTCGAGGCGCGCCCGCTGCTGCAGCCGATCCGCGCCTGACCTCACGGATCCGACCCGCCAGGCGTTGGCCCTCCATGACAGCAGTCCCCTTCGAGCAGGTGGTCACCGACCACGGTGCCGTCGTGTGGCGGGTGTGCCGGGCGGTGGTGGGGCCGGTGGACGCCGACGACGCGTGGTCCGAGACGTTCCTCGCCGCCCTGCAGGCCTACCCCCGCCTGCGACCGGGCAGCGACGTCCGCGGCTGGCTGGTGACGATCGCGCACCGCAAGGCCATCGACCGTCACCGCATCGCCGCCCGCCAGCCGGTGCCGCTCGACGAGCTGCCGGACAGCGCCGTGCACGACCTCCCCGACCCCGCCGACGACGACCTCTGGCGATCGGTGCGCTCGCTGCCCGACAAGCAGCGCGCCGCCGTCGCCTACCGCTACGTCGCCGACCTGACCTACGTCGACATCGGCCGGATCCTCGGCACGAGCGAGGCGGCCGCCCGGCGCAGCGCCGCCGACGGCGTCGCGTCCCTGCGCCGCCGACACCTCCAGGAGGCAACGCCATGACCACCCTCGACACGCTCACCGAGCGCCTCCGCGCCGGCTCGCCCGACCTGGACGCCCTGCGCGCGCGGCTCGCGTCCGACGCCGACCGCGACGGCGTGCTCGACGTCGCCTACCGGGTGCTCGACACCCCCGTCGGACCGCTGCTGCTCGCCGCCACCGACCGCGGACTCGTGCGCGTCGCGTACGCCGTCGAGGACCACGACGTCGTCCTCGCGACCCTGGCCGGGCAGGTGAGCCCGCGGGTGCTCGAGGCACCCGCGCGTCTGGACGACGTCGCGCGCGAGGTGGACGAGTACTTCGCCGGCGCGCGCCGCGCGTTCGACGTGCCGCTCGACCTCCGGCTGGCCCGCGGGTTCCGTCGCACGGTGCTCGACCACCTGCGCGACGTCGCGTACGGCACCACCGCGAGCTACGGGGCACTGGCCGCGGCCTCGGGCAGCCCGGCGGCGGTGCGTGCCGTCGGCACCGCGTGCGCGCGCAACCCGCTGCCGGTCGTGGTGCCCTGCCACCGCGTCGTCCGCGCCGACGGCTCGCTCGGCCAGTACGTCGGCGGGGCCGACGCCAAGCTGGCCCTGCTGACGCTGGAGTCCGCGGCGTGAGCCTGCTGCCCAGGGAGCGACACGAGGTGGCGCCGGGTGCGGTGCACGTCCCGGACTGGCTGGACGAGGACGAGCAGCGGCGACTCGTCGAGGCGTGCCGGGGGTGGGCGCGAGGGCCGTCGCCGATGCGGGCGCCACGAACGCCCGGCGGCGGGCGGATGAGCGTCCAGATGGTCAGCCTCGGGTGGCACTGGAGGCCGTACGCCTACAGCCGCACCGGCGACGACGGCGCGCCCGTGGCGCCGTTCCCCGACTGGCTCGGCGACCTCGGACGCCGCGCCGTCGCCGACGCGTACGGCGACCCGTCGGCGGGCGAGGCCTACCGGCCCGACGTGGCGCTGGTGAACTACTACGACGACGCCGCCCGGATGGGCATGCACCAGGACAAGGACGAGGCGGCGTCCGACCCCGTGGTGTCGCTGTCCCTCGGCGACACCTGCGTGTTCCGGTTCGGCGGGACGAAGAGCCGCAACCGTCCCTGGACCGACCTCGAGCTGGAGTCGGGCGACCTGTTCGTCTTCGGCGGCCCGTCGCGGTTCGCGTTCCACGGCGTGACGGGCGTGCGACCCGGCAGCAACCTGGTCGAGAACGGGCTCACGTCGGGCCGGCTCAACATCACCCTGCGGACGTCCGGGCTGGCTGTCGGAGGGGCTGCGTAGCCTGGCGCCATGGCTGAGCAGGGCACGGGCGTGATCGTCGGCGAGGACGGGTTGGCGCGCGCACCGTGGGGCCACCACGACCCGCTGCTGCGTGCGTACTACGACACCGAGTGGGGCATGCCGGTCCACGGCGAGGCCGCGCTGTTCGAGCGGATCAGCCTGGAGGCGTTCCAGTCGGGCCTGTCCTGGCTGATCATCCTGCGCAAGCGGCCCACGTTCCGCGAGGCGTTCGACGGCTTCGACCCCGACGCGGTCGCGGCCTACGACGAGTCCGACGTCGAGCGCCTGATGGCCGACCCCGGCATCGTCCGCAACCGCCGCAAGGTCGACGCCACCATCGCCAACGCCCGCGCCACCGTGGCCCTGCGCGAGGACGGCGGGCTCGAGCAGCTGGTGTGGTCGTTCAAGCCCGAGGACACCCCGCGCCCCACCGTCCTGGAGGAGGTGCCCACCACCTCCCCGGAGTCGCTCGCGCTGAGCAAGGAGCTCAAGCGTCGCGGGTTCTCCTTCGTGGGGCCCACCACGATGTTCGCGCTCATGGAGGCCGTCGGCATCGTCGACACCCACCTGGTCGACAGCCACCGTCGCGGCGCGTCCGGCGTGTGGCCCGACTGAGTACGTCCACCCGGCGGGGCTGAGCACGACGACGCTCGGACGCCGACCGTCCCGCGGCGACGATGGGTCCATGACCACCGCCGCACACCCAGCCCGCCGGTCCTGGCCCGTCACCGTCCGCGACGTCGTGCTGCTGGCGGCCGCCGGCGCGGGCGCCTGGTGGGCCTGGCTGGGCTGGGACCACACCTACTACACGGACCCGGCCACGGGCTACGCCGCCGGACCGTACCGGCCGTGGCAGGTCGTCGGCTGCGTGCTGACGCTCCTCGCCGTGGCGGCGATCGCGTACGTCCGCCTCCGGCCGCTGGTCGTCGGCGTCGTCGTGACGATCGCCTTCACCGTCGCGTTCGCCTCGTCCGCGATGCCCGGGGACGACACGGGGCTCGCGGGCGTCGGGGTCGTCATGGTGCTCGTGGGGACGGCGCTGGCCGCCACCGTGCTGGGGTCCGTCGCCACCGCCGTGCGCACGGCCCTCGCTCGACGCTGAGGGGACCGCACGTCCAGGACGGGGGCCTGGCATCGTGCAGGGGTGACCACACCCGACTCGACCTGGTGGCTGCTCGACTACGGCAACGTCGTCAGCACCTCGCAGCCCGACGCCGACCGCGACGAGCTGGTGCGGCTCTCCGGTGCGCGGGCCGAGGGGTTCTGGGAGCGCTACTGGGCCTACCGCCACGAGTACGACCTCGGCGTCGACGACGAGTCCTACTGGTCGCGGGTGTGCGACCGTCCGCTCGTCACCGGCACCGACGCGCTCGACGCGATCGTGGCGGCCGACAACGCGAGCTGGTCGCACCACCGTCCCGAGGTGCTCGACCTGCTCGCCGCCCAGCGCGCGTCCGGGCGGCGACTCGCGATGCTGTCGAACGCCCCGCACGCCCTGGCCCGTCACCACGAGACCGACGGTGCGGTCGACGTCTTCGAGCGGCGCTTCTACTCCGCGCCGCTCGGCCTCGCCAAGCCCGACGCCGCGATCTACACCCACGTGCTCGACGAGCTCGGTGCCGCGCCCGGTGACGTCACCTTCGTCGACGACCGAGCCGACAACGTCGAGGCGGCTTCGGCGCTCGGCTTCCACGCGGTGCTGTTCCAGTCCAGCGAGGACCTGCTCGCGCTCGCGCGCTGACCGACCGAAGTCGCGGTGGCGTCGACGTTCGGCCGATGTCCCACGGCGGCGCCCGGGCTTGGATGGCGTGATGAGCGAGGACGTGAACCGCCCCACCGGTCTGTCGTCACGCGCCCTGGGCCCGGACCTGGCGCGCGGGTTCATGCTGTTGTTCATCGCGCTGGCCAACTCGCACTACTTCCTGCGCGGCCCGTCGGTGCTCGGCGGCTACCCGCAGGACGGCACCGGGCTCGACTCGGTCGTGACCTGGGTGGTCTCGACGTTCGTCGACGGGCGCGCGTTCCCGATGTTCGGTCTGCTGTTCGGGTACGGGGTGGCGCAGATCGTCCGCCGGCAGGAGCCCCTCGGACCCAGGGGGACCAGGCGCCTGCTCTGGCGGCGGGCGCTCGTGCTGGTCGTCGTCGGGTTCCTGCACGCGACCCTGCTCTACGTCGGCGACATCCTCGGCGCCTACGGCGTGCTGCTGCTGCTCGGTGCCTGGACGGTGCGGTGGCGCGACCGGTGGCTCCTCGTCCTCGCGGGGGTGTTCTTCGTCCTCAACGCCCTGCCGAGCACCGACCTGTCGGCGCTGTCGTCGGACCCGCCGGACGCGTCCATGCTGCCGCCCGACCTCGGCGCGATGCTGACCGAGCGCCCGCTGGTCTCGGTCGCGGTCAGCCTGGTGGGGCCGCTCGGGTTCGTGTGCCCGTTCGCGGTCGGGCTGTGGGCCGGACGCCGCCGCGTGCTCGAGCAGCCGGCCCGCCACCGACGGCTCCTGGTCGCCACCGCGGTCGGCGGCCTCGGCGCGGCGGTGCTGGGTGCGCAACCGGTCTCGCTGGTCCTCGCGGGCGCGCTGCCGGTGCCCGACGCGACCGTGGCCGCGCGGGTCAGCCCGCTGCACGCGGCGACCGGCACGCTCGGCGGGTTCGGCTACGCGGCGCTGATCGTGCTGCTGGCGGCGCGGCTCGAGGGACGCGGGCACGCGCTGGTCGACGCCGTCGCGGCGGTCGGACAGCGGTCGATGACCTGCTACCTGTCGCAGTCGGTGGTCTGGGCCGTGGTCTTCACGCCGTTCCTGCTCGACCTGTCCGGTGCGCTGGGCGTCGCGTCCACCGCCCTCCTCGCGGTCCTGACGTGGGCCGCCACCGTCGTCATGGCCGACTGGATGCGCCGCACCGGCCGTCGCGGACCGTTCGAGGTGCTCGTCCGCCGGGTGACGTACGGCGGCTCGTTCACCAGGAGACCCTGGTGATCGTGCGGCGGGTGGGACCGGGGCCCCACCCGCCGCGGGCGGTCAGGTGTTCTGGGGGAAGCCCAGGTTGATGCCGCCGTGGCTGGGGTCGAGCCAGCGGGTGGTGACGACCTTGCCGCGGGTGAAGAAGTGCACGCCCTCGACGCCGTGGGCGTGGGTGTCGCCGAACAGCGAGTTCTTCCAGCCGCCGAAGGAGAAGTAGGCCATCGGGACCGGGACCGGCACGTTGATGCCGATCATGCCGACGGTGACCTCGTTCTGGAACCGGCGTGCGGCGCCGCCGTCGTTGGTGAACAGCGCGGTGCCGTTGCCGTAGGGGTTGGAGTTGATCAGGTCCACGGCTTGGCTGTAGGTGTCCACGCGCAGCACCGACAGCACGGGGCCGAAGATCTCGTCGGTGTAGACGCTCATCTCGGGCGTGACGTGGTCGAACAGCGTGGGGCCGACGAAGAAGCCGCTGCCGTCGGCGTCGGGCTTGACGGTGCGGCCGTCGACGACGAGCTTGGCGCCCGCGTCCTCGCCCGCGTCGACGTAGCCCGAGACACGCTCGGCCGAGGCCTGGGTGACCAGCGGGCCCATGTCGCAGCCGCGGGTGCCGTCGCCGGTGACCAGGCCGGTGGCGCGGTCGTGGATCTTGGCGACGAGCTCGTCGGCGACCTCGCCCACGGCGACCAGCGCCGAGATGGCCATGCAGCGCTCGCCGGCCGAGCCGAAGCCGGCGTTGATGGCGGCGTCGGCGGCCAGGTCGAGGTCGGCGTCGGGCAGGACCACCATGTGGTTCTTCGCGCCGCCGAGCGCCTGGACGCGCTTGCCGTGCGCGGTGCCGGTCTCGTAGACGTACTTGGCGATCGGCGTCGAGCCGACGAACGACGCCGACGCGATGTCGGGGTGCGTCAGCAGGCCGTCGACGGCGACCTTGTCGCCCTGCAGGACGTTGAAGACGCCGTCGGGCAGACCGGCCTCCTTCCACAACTCGGCCATCCAGATCGCGGCCGTGGGGACCTTCTCCGAGGGCTTGAGCACGACGGTGTTGCCCGCCGCGATCGCCACGGGGAAGAACCACATCGGGACCATCGCCGGGAAGTTGAACGGGCTGATGATCGCGACCGGTCCGAGCGGCTGACGCGTGGAGTGCACGTCGACGCCGGTCGAGGCGTTCTCGGTGAACGCGCCCTTGAGCAGGTGCGGCATGCCGCACGCGAACTCGACGACCTCCTGGCCGCGGGCGACCTCGCCGGCCGCGTCCGAGAGCACCTTGCCGTGCTCGGAGGTGATGATCGCGGCCAGCTCGGACGCCTTCGCGTTCAGCAGCTCACGGAAGCGGAACAGGATGCTCGTCCGCTTGGTCAGCGACGTGTCGCGCCACGCGGGGAACGCGGCGGTCGCCGCGGCGACGGCGGCCTGGACGTCGGCCTCGGACGCGAGGTCGACCTTCCCGGTGACCTCGCCGGTGGCGGGGTTGGTGACGTCGCCGGTGCGGCCGCCCGTGCCGGGCACGGACGCCCCGCCGATCCAGTGGGTGATCGAGGTGGTCATGGGTTCCTCCTCAGGAACACAGGCGCTGCTCAGGCCTGCTGGGTGCCGATCTCGACGTGGTTGCCGCAGCCGGACAGGTACGTGTGCGTGCGACGCGCGATCGGGAACGGGGTGTCGGGGTGGCACGGGTAGAGGTCCTGCTCGACGATCGCGTAGAGCTGGCGGTCGAGCTTCTCCACCTCGGTGATGACCTCGGACAGGTCGGGCACGCCCTGGGGCGGCTCGATCATGACGCCGAGCTTCACCGCGGCGGGGAACGTCAGGTCCTCGGCCTCGACCTTGGCGACGATGGCCGGGTCGACCTGCTTGAGGTGCAGGTAGCCGATGCGGTCGGGGTAGCGACGGATCAGGTCGATGTTGTCGCCGCCGTAGTACGAGACGTGGCCGGTGTCGAGGCACAGGTTCACGTAGCGCGGGTCGGTCTGCTCCAGGAAGCGCTCGATGTCCTTCTGGTAGCCCACGTGGCTGTCGGCGTGCGAGTGGAACTGCAGCTGCAGGCCGTACTCGTCGAGGATGCGGCGACCGAGCTCGTCGTGGCCGGAGGTGATGGCCTCCCAGCCCTCGGCGCCGAGCTCGCGGGGCTCGATGTCCTCGCCGGTCTTGTGGTCGCGGAACAGGTCGGGGATGACGACGATGTGCTCGCCGCCGACGGCCTTGGTCAGCGCGGCCACGTCGGTGACCTGCTTCCAGACCGCGTCCCAGGTGTTGGGGCGGTGCAGCGCGGAGAAGACGGTGCCGGCCGAGACCTTGAGCTGGTGCTGGTCGAGCTTGTCCTGCAGCTCGCTGGGGTCCTTGGGCAGGTAGCCGTAGGGGCCGAGCTCGATCCAGTCGTAGCCCGACGCGCGGACCTCGGTCAGGAAGCGGTCGGCGGTGGTCTGCTCGGGGTCGTCGGCGAACCAGACGCCCCAGGAGTCAGGAGCCGAGCCGATGATGATGCGTGCGTTCACGATGAAGTCCTCCGGGTGCCTGTACGGCGTCAGTGGGTCGGGGTGGTCGGCGGGTCGAGGAAGAGGCGCTGGTCTGCCTTGTGCGTGTCGTAGACCTTGCGGGCCTGCTGGGTGGAGTCGAGCGTCGAGATCTCGCTGACGGGAACGTCCCACCAGGCCTGCGAGTCCGGCGCGCCGATGAGCGGGTCGGTCTCGACGTGCACGACGGTGCTGGTGGTCGAGGCCTTGGCGGCGCGGATCGCGTCGGCGAGCTCGTCGTTGGTGGCCACCTTGACCACCTCGACGCCGAGGCTGGCGGCGTTGGCGGCGAGGTCGACGGGCAGCAGGCCGCCGTCGAGGCGTCCGGTCTCGGACGAGCGAGCGCGGTACCGGGTGCCGAACCGCTGCGAGCCGAGCGACTCCGACAGCGAGCCGATGGACGCGAAGCCGTGGTTCTGCACCAGGACCACGATCACCTTGAGGTTCTCCTGCACCGCGGTGACGAGCTCGGTGGCCATCATCAGGTAGGAGCCGTCGCCGACCATGACGAAGACGTCGCGGTCGGGGCACGCCATGGCGACGCCGAGGCCGCCGGCGACCTCGTAGCCCATGCAGGAGTAGCCGTACTCGACGTGGTAGCCCTTGCTGTCGCGCGTGCGCCACAGCTTGTGCAGGTCGCCGGGCATCGAGCCGGCGGCGCAGACGACGACGTCGCGCGGGTCGGACAGCTCGTTGACCAGGCCGAGCACCTCGCCCTGGGTGAGCAGGCCGCCGGCGCCGTCCTGCGGCACCTCGGGGTGGTAGGTCGCGTCGACGGTGGCGTCCCAGGTGGCCTTCCAGGCGGCGGTGTCGCTGACGACGTCCTCGCCCACGCGGAAGTCCTGCAGCGCCTGCGTGAGCGCGACGAGCGACTCGCGTGCGTCGGCGGTGATCGCCAGGCCGGACTGCTTGACCGAGTCGAGCGGCGCCACGTTGATGTTGACGAAGCGCACCCCCTCGGCCTTGAACGCGGTGCGGCTGGCGGTGGTGAAGTCCGAGTAGCGGGTGCCGATGCCGATGACGACGTCGGCGGTGGCCGCGTAGGCGTTCGCGGCCGTGGTGCCGGTGGAGCCGATCGCGCCGAGGCACTGCGGGTGCGCGTCGGGCAGCGTGCCCTTGCCGGCCTGGCTCTGACCCACGGGGATCCCGGTGGCCTCGCTGAACGCGGCGAGCGCGTCGGTGGCCTGGCTGTAGTGCACGCCGCCACCGGCGACGACCAGCGGGCGGCTCGCCGACGCGATCAGCTCGGCCGCCTGCTCGACCAGCACCGTCTCGGGCACGGGACGCGCGACGTGCCACACCCGCTTGGCGAACAGCGCGACGGGCCAGTCGTGCGCCTCGGCCTGCACGTCCTGCGGGACGCAGACGGTGACGGTGCCGGTCTCGGACGGGTCGGTGAGCACCCGCATCGCGGCGAGCATCGCCGAGGGCAGCTGCTCGGGGCGCCAGATCCGGTCGAAGTAGCGCGACACGGGGCGGAAGCAGTCGTTGACGGTGACGTCGCCCGACTGCGGCAGCTCGAGCTCCTGCAGCAGCGGGGACGCGCTGCGGTCGGCGAACGTGTCGGCCGGCAGCAGCAGCACGGGCAGCCGGTTGATCGTCGCGAGCGCGGCGCCGGTGACCATGTTGGTGGCGCCGGGGCCGACGCTGGTGCTGACCGCGTAGGTCTGCAGACGGTCGCGCATGCGGGCGAACGCGGCGGCGGAGTGCACCATCGCCTGCTCGTTGCGACCGAGGACGTACGGCAGCGCGTCGGGCTCCTCGAGCTCGGCCTGCAGCAGCGCCTGGCCGAGGCCGGCGACGTTGCCGTGGCCGAAGATGCCGAAGCACCCGGCGAACAGCTTCTGCTCGTGGCCGTCGCGCTCGGAGTGCTGCGCGGCGAGGAATCGCACCATCGCCTGCGCGACGGTCAGCCGCACGGTGGTGGGCTCGGACATCACTGGCCTCCTGCTGCGGGACGGACCCGCGGGTCGATCTCCTGGTCGGCCCAGGTGTCACGCACCCAGGTCTGGTCGGGGTGGTCGCTGATCTTCCAGGCGCGCTCGTCGTCCGGGCCCGCCATCACGTTCAGGTAGTACATGTCGTGGCCGGGTGCCGCGACGCACGGTCCGTGCCAGCCGAACGGCACGAGCGCGGTGTCGCGGTCGCGCACCTCGAGCAGCACGTCGATCTCGCCGGCGGGGCTGCTGCTGGTGCGGTGGAACCCGAAGCCGGGCTGACCGGCGGGGCCGGCGGCGATCTCGAAGTAGTAGATCTCCTCCAGGCACGACTCGTGCTCGGTCTTCTCGTCGTGCTTGTGCGCGGGGTAGCTCGACCAGTTGCCGCCGGGCGTGATCACCTCGCACGCGATGAGCGAGCCGGCCTCGAAGGCGTCGACGGTGCCGAAGTTGCGCACCTGGCGGCTGGCCTGCCCGGCGCCGCGCATCTCGACGGCGACGTCGGCGCGCGGGCCGTAGCGGAAGGGGAGGGCCTGGTCGGTGCGCGCACCGGTGAGCGCGAAGCGCCCGCCGGCGGCGGACGTCAGGGTGACGGCGCTGCGGATCGGCAGGTAGGCCACGTCGGTGGGACCGGCGAAGACGTCGGCGCGACCGTCGAGCTCGAAGGTCTCGTCGCCGAGCGTGACGCTGACGCCGCCGCTCAGCGGGACGACGAACATCTCCTCGCCACCGGTGTCGACGGTGCGCGAGGCGCCGGCGTCGAGGCTGAGCACGCGCAGGCTGGAGTGCTCCCAACCGGCCGACTCGGGCGTGACGATCAGGTCCCAGCCCTCGGAGGCGGAGGTGCCCGCAGGCAGGTACAGGTCGGTCATGGCGGTGCTCCCCTCCTCAGTGGACGAGCGAGACGGCGGTGTCGACGGCGCCGGCGACGTCGTCGTCGGCCGGGAACAGCAGGGAGCGCCCCACCATCAGGCCGCGGACGGGAGCGACGGCCAGGGCCTTGGACCACGAGGCGTAGACCTCGTCCGGCGAGCCGGTGGGGTCGCCGCCGAGCAGCAGCGTGGGGAGGTTCGTGGCCTCCATGACGCGCTCCATCTGGTCGACGACGGGCAGCTTCATCCAGGTGTAGGCGCTGGACCCGCCGATGCCCTGCGTGATCGCGATCGACTTGACGACGGCCTCGACGGACAGGTCGTTGACCACCTTGCCGTCGACGCGGCGCGACATGAACGGCTCG
>NZ_JBMGQR010000078.1:0-20004 GCF_049059935.1 Solicola agrisoli
ACCCGGGTGACGCCCCGGCCGCGGGCACCCGCGGCGTAGGCGGTGACGTCTCCGCTCGCGACGACCACCCGGCGGCCGCCCACCGAGCACGACGACAGGGCGCCGCCGTTCTCGCCCACGAGCCGTCCGAACGCGGTCGGTGTGCTGGACACGCGCACCGACCCGGTGGGGGTCGGTGCGGCGGAGTCAGCCTGGGCCGGGGCGGACAGGAGTCCGACGGCCACGAGAAGACCACAGACGACGGCGACGAACCTGGGCACAGCGGGACCTCCGGCAGAGCGGTGCCGGCGGCGTCCGGCGAACGAACACTAGGCGAATCGAGAGGGCTGCGTGGTTTGTTCCCGCCGATCGGGGGTACGGCAGGGCCATGACCACCTCACTCCGCCGCTCAGCGGCCCGTCGGCTCGGGGCGGCCCTCGTCGCCCTCGGGCTGACCTCCGCCCTCGTGGGCACCCAGGCGCCCGCCAGCGCCGCCGACTACTACGACCCCGTCGCCGGACTGTCCGGCGCGGCGCTCGAGCAGGGTCTGCACGACCTGGTCGACGACAACCGCACCGTCTCGTACGCGCAGGTCTGGGACGCGCTCAAGGCGACCGACCAGGACCCGTCCAACACGAGCAACGTGATCCTGCTGTACAGCGGCACCTCGCGGTCGAAGTCGGCCAACGGCGGCAACAGCGGCCAGTGGAACCGCGAGCACGTGTGGGCCCAGTCGCACGGCGACTTCGGCACCTCGGCCGGCCCCGGCACCGACCTGCACCACCTTCGCGCGGCCGACGTCGGCGTCAACGGCACCCGCGGCAACAAGGACTTCGACGACGGCGGGTCGGCCGTGTCGTCGGCGCCCGGCAACTTCACCGACAGCGACTCCTGGGAGCCGCGCGACGCCGACAAGGGCGACGTCGCTCGGATGATCCTCTACATGTCCGTGCGCTACGAGGGCGACGACGGTCGTCCCGACCTCGAGGTGAACGACCGCGTGTCCAACGGCTCGGCCCCGAACCACGGCCGGCTGTCGGTGCTCAAGCAGTGGAACGAGGAGGACCCGCCGTCCGCCTTCGAGAAGCGGCGCAACGAGCTGATCTTCTCCACCTACCAGGGCAACCGGAACCCCTTCGTCGACCACCCGGAGTACGTCGAGTCCATCTGGTGACCGACTGAGCGTCCCAGCGGTGGGTACGGCCCCAGGATCAGCGCGATCCTGGGGCCGGACCCACCTCTCGCCCAGGTCAGCGGCAGCGGACCCCCGCGTAGGGCAGGGAGTAGGTGCGGCTGGCCGGGTTGCCGTCGTTCCAGGCGTACGTGCGGACGCTCGCCGTGCCGGCGGGCACGGTGCGCGAGCCCGTCGAGAACAGCGCGTACGCCGCCCGACGCGGCTGGACGCCCGCCTGGGTCTTGCTCCCGTACGGCGTGGTCAGCCGGACGTTGTCGAGCCTCGCCCTGCCGTCGTTGTAGGCGTACACCGCGACGAAGGCGCGCGGGCCGATGCAGAACGCGCGGGCGTTCGCCGCGACGGTCGGGGCCGGCGGCGCCGGCCTGACCGCGCCGAAGCCGACGACCACGGGGTCGTGGTCGCTGGAGCGGAACGCCGACTCGTCGTAGAGGTTCGTCGCGTTGTAGTTGAAGCGGCTGTACTCGTTGGCGATCGGCTCGACCGAGTTGATGTTCCACACGTCGAGGCCGGTCACCTCCGCGGCGGCGGCCGGGGAGGCGTAGACGTGGTCGAGCGAGCCGACCTGGCCGTCGAACAGGTAGGTCTCGTCGGCGTCGTAGCGCTCCTCGAGGTCGACGTAGCCCGCGTCCTTCAGCACCTGGACGGGGTCCTCGGAGGAGTAGGAGTTGAAGTCGCCCGACAGGAACAGCTTGTCGGTGCCGGCCGAGGCCGAGAACTGCTTCGCGAAGTCCACCAGCGCGGTGGCCTGACGCGTCCGCGACGCGACCGAGCCGCCCTGGCCGTCACCGGTGTCGGCGTCGTCGCCCTCACCGCTGCCCTTGGACTTGAAGTGGTTGACGATGACCGCGAACCGGTCCTCGGCCGTCCCGCCGGCCGGGACGAACGCCTGCGCCAGCGGCTCGCGCGCGTTGGAGAACGCCTCCGACCCGACGAGCACCTGCGAGTCGCCCACCGTGCTGACCTTGGCCTTGCGGTAGACGAACGCGAGACGGATGACGTCCTGCTCGGCGGTGGGCGGCAGCACCGCGGGGGAGCGGACGTAGTCCCAGACGTCGCCGCCGGCGGCCTTGTTCAGGGCGGCGGTGAGCGTGGCGAGGGCCGCGTCGCGGTCCTGGCCGAACACGACCGAGTTCTCGATCTCCTCGAGCCCCACGACGTCCGCGCCGAGCGCGTTGATCGCGGTGACGATCTTGACCTCCTGGCGGGCCAGGTTGGCCTGGTCCGCCGCGCCGCGCGGGCCGCTGCCGTCGGCGCAGCGGTTGACGGTGACGGGGTTGCCGTCGCGGTCGGTGTAGTAGGTGCAGGTCGTGCCCGCGCTCGCCTCGTAGTCCTTGCCCGTGGTGGGGAAGTAGTTGAGGACGTTGAAGCTCGCCACCTTCACCCGTCCGCCCACGTCGGACGGTGCCGCGGTGCGGGTCTGCTCGAACGTCGCGGGCTGCACGGCGTCGGCGTTCTCGGCGGTGAGCTGCTCGGTGGGCTGGAAGTTCCAGCCGCCGAACCGGTAGTCCAGGATGACCGGCTCGGTGAAGGTCACGGCCGCGCCGACCCGGACCTGGGTGCCCGCGGCGAGGTAGGGCAGCGGGATCGCCTTGTTGGCCTGGGTGTTGAAGTTGGTGGTCGCGCCGTCGTCGAGCGTGACCGCACGGGCGGCGTTGTCGGCGGCCTGCGCCGCGGCCTCGGGGCTGCCCGGGCGGGCCACCTCGGTGGGCGCGACGAGCGGCGAGGTGCCGGACGCCAGGCCCAGCGAGCCGTAGTAGTTGGTGTCGTAGTTGTCGGCGATCGTGTAGTCGCCCTGCGGCGCGACCAGCATGCCCTCGAGCGACTCGCGCTGGGCCTCGGTGCGCGGGTAGGCGACGGCGGCGGGCTTGACCGCCTCGGCGGGCTCGTCGAGCACGCGGAACGACGTCAGGCTCACCTGCGTCTGGCCGTTGAACTCCCCGGCCTTGCCGGTCACCTCGACGTGGTCGGCGATCTTCGCGCCGGACGCGATGGCGTCGCCGAAGACGAACAGGCCGTCCGAGGCGCCCTGGGTGGCCGGGTCGACGTCGCCGCCGGTGCCGGGCGTCTGGACGAACACGCCGCGGAAGCCGCCCGTCGGGTAGGCCGCCGTGACGACGCCCGTCGTCGTGACGACGACGCCGTCGAGCGGGGTGGTGTCGCCCGGGCCCTGGATCTCGCGGATGGTGGCCGCCCGCGGGTCGGGCTCGGGCTCCGGCTCGGTGCCTCCGCTCGCGCTGTTGGTCGGCGTGATGGTGGCCGAGAGCGAGAAGTCGGCGGAGTTGTCGTCGGTGTCGGTGCCGCCGGTCGCCCGGTTGAGCGACCGGACGTCGGTGTTGCCGGTCGGCGGGGTCGCGGCCTTGGTCTCGAAGGTGTTCGACGAGCCGTAGCCGAGCAGGTCGACGACGTTCGCGTCGCCCCTGACCGACCCGGTCGGCAGCGTGACCGAGCCCGACGTCCGGACGAGCGCGAGCGTGCCGTTGGTGCCGCTCGGGTTGATGCTCCCGGTGGCGTCGGGGGTGGGGAGCGCGGCCCCGTTGGTGCCGTTGCTGCCTCCCGCGACGAGGTAGTGGCCCTTGGCGGGCACGGTGCCGCTGAGCGTGACGGGGTTCGTGCCCGCCCCGGTGCCGGAGGCCGAGCGGTACTGCAGCGACCAGCCGGTGACGTCGACCGCGGCCGACGTCGGGTTGTAGAGCTCGACGAACTTGTTCGTGTAGGCGGCGCCGGCGCTGCCGCCGGACAGGTAGGCCTCGCTGATGACGACGCCGGTGCCGCCGGGGGCGGCGGTCGCCGAGGCGACGGGGACGGTGGCGAGGGCGCCCGCGACGAGCGCGAGCGCCGTCCCGAGCCGGGGGAGGGATCTCATCGTGGACTCCAGGGAAGGGGACGAACGGGAGGAATGGGACGGTCGACGGCGCGACCGTGGGAGTTGTCGATGCCTCAGGGGGTCATGGGCCCCTGAGGCACCGACAGCTCGGGGGTCAGCGGCGGCGGACGGTCACCCGGACGGTGTCGGTCTTGGCCTTGACGGTGCTGCTGCCGAGGTACTTGACGCTGAGCGTCTTGCGGCCCGGGCTGGTGAACGCCTTGAGCCGGATGACGGCCTTGCCGTTCCTGCCGACCTTGGCGGTGCCGACGGTCTTGCCTCCGAGGCGCACCCGGACGGTGCCGCGCGCCGCCACGCCCGTGCGGGTGTCGACGACGGCGACGACGCGGGCGCGGCTGCGTCCGACGACGACCGGCGAGGTGGTCACGCGGGCGTCGACCAGCGCGCCCGACTTGGCGACCCTGATCGTCGTCTTGGTCGAGCGGGCGGCGACGTCGGCATCACCGAGGTAGGTGACGCTGACCGGCGAGGTGCCCGGCTTGAGCACGCTGCGACGCAGCGCGATGATCGCGCGACCGTTGATCAGCGTGCCGCTGCCGATCACGGTGCCCTTGCGCGAGACCTGCACCCGGCCGGTGGCCGTCGGGGTGGAGGACACCGTCACGCGGACGGTGGGCGTGCCGCCGTAGGCGATCGAGCTGCCGGTGGCGGTCACCGTCGGGGTGGCCTTCGGCGGCAGCGGTGCACCCACGGTCGTGCCGCTGGGCGACGCGACGGCGGTGACCGAGTAGGTGCCCGACAGCGACGCGGGGGCGGTGAAGGACACCGACGCCGAGCCCGCCGAGACCGGGAAGGTGCCGACGACGACGCGACGCGCGCCGGCCGTCTGCGGGACGAGCGTCACCGTCACCGACGTGTTGGCGGGGCTGCCGCCCGACGTGAGGTCGAGGCTGCTCAGGGTCGCCGAGACCTGCTGGCCGGCGGTGACCGTGGCCGGGAAGCCGGTGGCCTGGGTGGAGCGGCGGGCGAACGACGGCGTCAGGCCCGGGTGGGCCTTGAGGTAGGCCACCCAGCCGTCGAAGTCGACGAGCCCGGAGTCCTGGGGGTTGGTGCCGTTGCGGAACTCGCGGAAGTTGTCGCCGCCCTGCTGCAGGAAGCTGAAGGTGCCGATCCGGTACCCGCGGGCCGGGTCGATCGGCTTGCCGTCGACGAGGATCGAGGTGATCCGCGAGCCGCGGGGCTGCGTCGGGTCGAACGTGTACGACACGTTGTCCGACAGGCCGAGCTGCAGGTAGGCGCGCGACGGGACGCTGCCGTCGGCGTTGGTCTGCCACTGCTGCTCGAGCAGGTTCTTGAACTGCGCGCCGGTGAGCGTGATGGTGTTGAGGTTGTTGGCGAACGGCAGGACGTTGTTGGCCTCCTCGGCCGTCACCGTGCCGGCGTCCAGGTCGGCGCGCAGGCCGCCCGGGTTGACGACGCCGATCTCCGCGCCGCCCAGGCGCGCGGGCGCGAGGGTGTCGCGCAGGGCGTTGCCGACGAGGTTGCCCAGCGTGGACTCCGCGCCGCGGTCCTCGGTGCCGGTCGACGTGCGGGCGCGGGTGATCGCGGCCTTGGTCGAGCCGACGGCGACGCTGCCGACCTGCTTGGCCCGCGCCACCGCGTCGGACACGATCTGGCCGACCTGCTGCACCTTCGGGTACGTCGCGTACAGCGTGGCGGGGTCGACGGACGTCGTCGCCGCGACGACGCTGCCGGTCGCGGCGCTGACGGCGTCGGTCTCGGGGTCGACGGTCAGCTGCACCTTCGCGATGTTGGCGCCGTACGAGCCGGTCTGGACCACCGGGCGGCCGCCGTCGTCGTAGGCGTAGGCCTGGTGGGTGTGGCCGGTGAAGATCGCCGCGACGTCGTCGGAGGTCTCGTCGACGATGCGGGAGAACACAGCGCTCGCCGCCTTCTGATCCGCCAGCGTCGCGGTGCCGGCCAGCGCCCCGCCCTCGTGGTACTCGGCGACGACGACGTCGGCCTCGCCGTTGCCGTCGTTGCCGTCCCGCAGCTGCGCGGCCACGCGGTTGACGGCGGCGACGGGCTCGCCGAAGTCGAGCGTCGAGACGCCGGCGGGCGACACCAGGGTGGGCGTCTCCTGCGTGACGACCCCGACCACGCCGACCTTGACGCCGGCGACGTCGATCACCGTGTACTCCGGCAGGGCGGGCGTCGTGGTGCCCTTGCGGTAGACGTTCGCACCCAGGTACGGGAAGTCGGCCTCGTCGTCGACGCGACCGGTGAGGTCGGCGAACCCCTTGTCGAACTCGTGGTTGCCCACGGCCGAGGCCCTGGTCTGGAGGGTGTTGAGCACGTCGAGCGTGGGGGTGTCCTGCTGGGACGACGACGCGTACAGCGACGCGCCGATGTTGTCGCCGGCCGAGAGCAGGGCGGTGTTGGCCGCGCCCGCCGCGGCGCGCTGCTGCTCGATGACGGCGGCCCAGGCGGTGGTGCCGCTCCAGGGGCCCGCGCCGGCGGTCGCCTGGGTCGCGGGTGCGATGCGACCGTGGAAGTCGTTGATGTTGAGCAGGGTGATCGTGGTCGGCGCGGCCTGGGCCGGCGTCGAGGTCACGAGCACGGTGAGCGGGGCGGCGACGAGGGCGACGACGGCGGCGAGGGCCGTCACGCTCCTCGATCGGACGGTGGAGCGCTGGGGCACGGGTTCTCCTTCGCAGGCGCCGCGCGGGGTGCGCAGGCGGCAGAACCCGACGACCGTACCCAGAACGGGCACCGCCGAAACATGTCCGGAGCGGTAACGATCAGGTGAAGTTTGTCCGGCCGTGGGGCATCTTCGCGGCAGCACCTCCGCGGGGACGGGCGGTCGCCGTCGCCCGCGCGGCACCGCTGCACGACGGTCGTTCCAGCGATTCTCGGTGTGGGACGGGCCGGTCTGCCCCACACTGTCGGGGTGACGGCCCCAGCCGGCACCCGTGAGGACGCCGCGTCCACCGGGCCCGCCCCCGCTCCCCGCGCCGGTGACGCACGGGTGGACGCCCTGCTCCAGCTGGTGCAGGAGCAGCTCGGGATGGACGCCGCGTTCGTCAACCAGTTCGTCGGCGACACCGGGCACTTCCGCAACGTCACCTCCGTGGAGCCGATCGCGCTCCGGGCCGGGTCCACCGCGCCGCGCGAGGCCAGCTACTGCCAGCTGATCGTCGACGGCGAGATCGACGGCGTGCTGCCGGATGTCGCGCACCACCGGCTGGTGCGCTCGGCCCCGTCCACGCAGGACCTCGGCATCGCGGCCTTCATCGGCGTGCCGGTCACCCGCCGCGACGGCAGCCTCTACGGCACCCTCTGCGTGTACGCGCACTCCGCACGGCCCGAGCTCGGCGAGCGCGACGAGACCGTCCTGCGGGCGGCTGCGCGGATGCTGTCGGTCGTGGTCGAGGAGGAGGAGGCCGACGAACGACGTCGCGCAGGTCAGCTCGCCCGTCTCGACACGCTGCTCGCCTCCGGCGGCCCCGACCTCGTCTTCCAGCCCCTCACCGAGCTGTCCACCGGCGTCACGGTGGGCTTCGAGGCCCTGAGCCGGTTCGCCGAGGGCACCCCCGACGCCTGGTTCGACATGGCGAGGTCGATCGGGGCGACGTCCCGCCTCGAGCTCGCCGCGCTCGACCAGGCGGTGCTGGCGCTCGGGTCCGCGCCGGGCTACGTCGCGGTGAACATCTCCGCGGCCACCGTCATGGCCCCGGGCTTCGAGGACCACGTCGGGCACCTGCCTCTCGAGCGCCTCGTCCTCGAGATCACCGAGCACGAGCCCGTCGAGGACTACGACGCGCTGACCCGGTCGTTGCGCGGCCTGCGGGACCGAGGTCTCCGCCTGGCCATCGACGACGCCGGCGCCGGGTTCGCGAGCATGCGTCACGTCATCGCGCTCGAGCCCGACATCATCAAGCTCGACATCAGCCTGGTGCGGGGCATCGACGACCACCTGGGACGCCAGGCGTTCGCCGCGGCCATGGCCGCGTTCGCCTCCAAGATCGAGGCCACCACCGTCGCGGAGGGCATCGAGACCGCCGCCGAGCTGGCGGCGCTCCGCGACATCGGCGTCGAGCTGGGGCAGGGCTTCCACCTGGCGCGTCCGGCCCCCGTCCCCACGCCCGTCGCCGCCCGCCCCGGCCTGTTCGACGGCGTCCGGTCGACCGGCGTCTGACACCCCTACGGTGGGGCGGTGCCCGACTCGTACCTCGTCCCCGCCGGCCGGGGCGAGGCGACCGTCGAGGTGCGTCGCTCGCGCTTCGTCGCGCACGTCGAGCGGGTCGAGGACGACGCCGCCGCGCGTGCCGTCGTCGACGCGGCCCGGGCCCGCCACCCCGACGCGCGGCACCACTGCTCGGCGTCGGTGGTCGGGCCCCGGCGCGACGAGCGCCGCTCCCACGACGACGGCGAGCCCGCCGGGACGGCCGGCGCCCCCATGCTCGAGGTGCTGGCGCGCTCGGGCGTGAGCGACGTCGTCGTGGTCGTGACGCGGTGGTTCGGCGGCACCCTGCTCGGTGCGGGCGGGCTGGTGCGCGCGTACGGGGAGGCGGCCGCGGAGGCGCTGGCCGACGCAGGGACGCGGCGGCGACGCCGCCTCGTCGAGCTGGCGGTGCGGGTCTCACCGCCGGACGCCGCGCGGCTCGAGCACGACCTGCGGGCGTCGGGCGCGGCCGTGCTGGACACCGCCTGGGGATCGGACGTGACGCTGACGGTGGCCGTCGCCGAGGACGAGGTGCCCGCGCTCGAGGGACGTGTCGCGTCCACGACGTCCGGTGCGGGCCGCGTCGCCCGTCTGGGAGGCCGCTGGGTCGATCTCGCCTGATCACCCTCGCCGGACGGAGGGGCCCCGACGCCGATAGGCTGCTACCTCAGCCCAGCGAAGGACAGCACCGTGCCCGAGTTCCTGCGTCAGACCGTCGACAGCCTCCGCAAGGCCACGGCCCCGGCGCGGGCGGAGATGAACCTGCGCGTGCGTCGCGAGCAGTTCCCCCTCACGCTCACCGCGGCGGTCGACGTCCACGAGAACCTGCGACGCCTCACGTTCACCGCGCCCGAGCTGGCCGACTTCGTCCCCACCGGGCTCGACGAGCAGTGCGGCCTGCTGCTGCCCCCCGAGGGCGTCCGGCTGCAGCTGCCGGACCTGCTCACCGGGAGCGTGCGCCACGCGCTCGCCGCGATCCCGGCCGACCTGCGCCCGACCCTGCGCTGGTACGTGGTGCGCGCCCACCGGCCCGAGGCCGCCGAGATCGACGTCGAGGTCGTCCTCCACGACGACGGCCCGGGAACCGCCTGGGCCAGGACGGCCGAGGTCGGCACGCAGGTCGGCTTCCGCGCCGGGTCGTCGGGTTACCGCCCGCCGTCGGCCGGGGCCCGTCAGCTGCTCGTCGCCGACGAGACCGCGCTGCCCGCGCTGGCCGCGATCCTCGAGCGGCTGCCGCTGCAGGAGGAGCCCGTGCACTCCATCGTCGAGGTGCCGTCGGCCAGGTACCGCCTGACGATCGACACCCCGTACCCGGTCGAGTGGGTCTACCGTAACCAGGGCGATCCCGGCTCGCGCGCGGCGTACGCCGTCAAGACCAGCCCCGTCGACCGCCTCGCCTACGCCTGGGTGTGCGGCGAGGTCGGCCTGGCCACCGGCATCCGCAAGTACCTCGTCAAGGAGCGCGACGTCGACGCCGACGCGATCTTCTTCAGCGGCTTCTGGAAGAAGGGGTCGCCCGCGGGCTGACCGGGCCTACAGGGCGCCCAGGCGGCGCAGCGTGTCGCGCACGTGGTCGACCGACCCGTCGTGGGCCAGACCGGTGATGTCGTCGAAGTACAGGCCGTCGCCGATCAGCTGGACGGTGCGGGCCAGGGAGTCGTCGCCCAGGTGCTCGGCGAGCACCTCGAACCAGCCCTGGCGCAGGCGCGCCATGGTGTCGCGGGCCCGCTGTCCCTCGGCCGAGCCGGGCGTCTCCTGCGCGATGCGGGCCGCGGCGATCAGCGCGCGGTCGAACGCGCTGCCGGTGTCGACCGACGTCTGCAGGTAGAAGTCGACCGGGCCGCACTCGGCGGTGCGCATGCGCGCGACGTCGGCGTCACCCATCTCCTGCAGCCGCTCGAGCATCCCGGCGACGAGGTCGTCCTTGCTGGGGAAGTGGTAGAGCAGGCCGCCCTTGGAGACCTCGGCGGCCGACGCGACGGCGTCCAGCGTGGCGGCGCGGCTGCCGCCGTCCTTGAGCAGCGTCTCGAACGAGTCGAGCAGGCGGTCGCGCGTCGAGACTTGGGTTCCCGCCGCGGTCATGTCCTCACAGTAGTCGGGACGCCCGTGGGGCCACCGCGTCGCGGTGTCGGACGTCACCGCGAATCGGTTCGAACTGTACCGGCTGGACGGTATACGATGGACCAGTTGGTGTACCGGCTGGACGGTGCACCGTTCTCGTGGCGACAGCCCGACTCGTGACCGTGAGGAGGTCAGCAAGATGAGCAACGTCGACGTCCGCTCCGTGCGCGCAGGTGGTCAGCCCCCGGAGGGGTCCGAGCGGGCGGGGGTCCGCGGCTGGGCCGGCCTCGTGGTGCTGATGCTCCCGGTCCTGATGGTCAGCATGGACAACACCGTGCTGGCGTTCGCGCTGCCCGAGATCAGCGCCGAGCTGTCGCCGTCGGGCACCGCGCTGCTCTGGGTGGTCGACATCTACGCGCTGATGCTCGCCGGGCTGCTCGTCGCCATGGGCTCGCTCGGCGACCGCGTCGGACGCCGCCGCCTGCTCGTCATCGGCTCGGTCGGCTTCGGCGCCGTGTCGGTCGTGGCGGCCTACAGCCCCAACGTCGAGACGCTGATCGCCGCGCGCGCCATGCTCGGCGTGTTCGGCGCGACGCTGATGCCCTCGACGCTGTCGCTGCTGCGCAACATCTTCCGCGACCGCACCGAGCGTCGGATGGCCATCGCCACCTGGGCGGCCGGCTTCTCCGGCGGCGCGGCGCTGGGGCCGATCATCGGCGGCTGGGTGCTCGGGCACTTCTCCTGGGGCGCGATCTTCCTGATCAACGTCCCCGTCGTGCTGATCCTGGTGCCGCTGGCGTTCGTGCTGCTGCCCGAGTCGCGCGACCCGCGTCCGGGCCCGGTCGACCCCGTCAGCATCGCGCTGTCGCTGACCACCATGCTGCCCGCGACGTTCGCCATCAAGCACCTCGCCGGCCACGGCGTCGACGAGCAGACCATCACCGCGGTGGCCGTCGCCGTCGCGAGCGGCTGGGCGTTCGTCCGGCGCCAGCAGGCCCGCACGGCGCGCGGCCAGAGCCCGCTCATCGACGTCAGCCTGTTCGCGAACAAGGTGTTCAGCGGCGCGCTCGTGTCCAACCTGCTCAGCATCATGGGGCTCGCGGGCTTCTTGTACTTCGCCTCGCAGTTCCTGCAGCTCGTCGTCGGCATGGAGCCGATGGCCGCGGCGCTGGTGCTGGTGCCGGGCCTGGTCGCGACGATCGCCGCGGGCTTCGTCGCGGTGCGGCTCGTCCGTGTCCTGAGCATCCGGGTGCTGGTGTCGGGCAGCTTCGTGCTGTCGGCGTCGGGCTACGCGATCGCGGCGTTCGTGGGCGACGTGCCGACGGCGATGTCGCTGCTGGTGGCGTTCACGGTCATGGGCATCGGCATCGGCCTGGCCGAGACGCTCACCAACGACGTCATCATCGCGACGGTGCCGGCGAGCAAGTCCGGTGCGGCCTCGGCCATCTCCGAGACCGCGTACGAGATCGGCGCCGTGCTCGGCACGGCGGTCCTCGGCGGGCTGCTCACCGCGACCTACCGGGCGGGCGTGATGATCCCGGCGAGCGTCGGCCCGGTCGACACCGTCCGCGCGCAGGAGACCCTCGGGTCGGCCCACCAGGTCGCCGCGGGTCTCGGCGACGAGGGCGCGCAGCGTCTGCTCGACTCCGCGCACCTCGCGTTCGACCTCGGCGTGCAGCGCACGTCGGCCGTCGCGATCGGCGTCGCCCTGCTGGCCGCGCTCGTCGCCTTCCGCACCCTGCGCGGTGCCGACGTCGCGGGCAACAACCACGACTGACACCCCTCCCGTCCGCGATCTGGAGCCTTGGTGTCCTCACACCGGCGGTGTGACCACCCGAAGGCATCGGATCGCGGACGGAGGGGTGGCTCAGTCCTCGGCGCGGTGCCAGTCGCGGATGTCGAGGTAGCCCAGGCCGTTGGCGCGGACGGCCTCGATCTCCTCGTCGGTGAGCTCGCGGCGCACCTTGCCGGGCACGCCCGCCACCAGCGAGCGGGGCGGCACGACGGTGTCCTGCAGGACGACCGCACCGGCGGCGACCATGGAGCCCTCGCCGACGACCGCGCCGTTGAGCACCGTGGCGTTCATCCCGATCAGGCAGTCGTCCTCGACGGTGCAGCCGTGCAGGACCGCGCCGTGGCCCACCGACACGCGCCTGCCGAGCGTGAGCGGGTGGCCGTCGTCCACGTGGCCGACGCAGCAGTCCTGGACGTTGGAGTCCTCGCCGATGACGATCGGGTTCTTGTCGCCGCGGAGCACGGCGTTGTACCAGAGGCTGGCGCCGGCCTCGAGCGTCACGTCGCCGACGACGACGGCACCCGGGGCGATCCAGGCGGTCTTGTGCACGACGGGGGTGGAGCCGTTGGCGGGCCGGACGACGTGGGGGTCGGTCATGCCGCGCACGCTACCGGTCCGCGGGGATCTCGCCAGAGGTCAACTATGGTGGAGGTCCGGGACGACCCGAGGAGCCGAGGATGACGACCGAGCACGTGGCGGCGCGGCTGAGCGTCGGCGAGGTGTCCGAGCGGAGCGGCGTGGCCGTCTCCGCGCTCCACTTCTACGAGCGCAAGGGCCTGATCGAGGCCGAGCGCTCCAGTGGCAACCAGCGTCGGTACCGCCGCGACGTCCTGCGCCGGATCGCCCTGATCCGGATCGGGCAGCGCGTGGGCATCCCGCTGGCCGAGATCCGCGAGGCGCTCGAGTCGCTGCCCGGCGGACGGACGCCGACCCGTCGCGACTGGGAGCGGCTGTCGCGGCAGTGGCGCGACGACCTCGACACCCGCATCCGTGCGCTGCAGGAGCTGCGCGACGACTTCACCGGCTGCATCGGCTGCGGGTGCCTGTCGCTGCGCACCTGCACGGTCTCGAACCCCGGCGACCGTCTCGGCGTCGAGGGGCCGGGGCCGCGGCGGCTGCCGGTCCGCGGCGACTGAGCTAGGCCGGGGCGTCCGCGCCGAGCAGCGCGCCGAGCGCCATCGAGGCGAGCAGGGCGCGCATGCCCACCTCGTCGATGCGGGCGCTGTGCGGGGTGGAGTTGAGCAGGCCGAACGTCGCCTGCACCGCGGCGCGGGCGGCGGCGCGGTCGAGCCCCGGACGCAGCGCGCGCACGACGTCGACCCACGCGTCCACGTAGTCCAGCTGCAGCGTGCGGACGGTCGTGCGGCTGGTGGCGTCGAGGTTGGCCCACTCGCGGTCCTGGACGACGATCAGCGCCGGCCGGGTGAGCGCGAAGTCGATGTGCCAGGCGATCAGCGCGTCGAGGGCGCCCCGCGGCTCGTCGGCGGTGGCGACGCGGGCGCGGCCCTCGTCGCGCAGCTCCTCGCTGATGCCGATGAGCATCTGGGCGAGGATGGCGTCCTTGCTGGCGAAGTGCCGGTAGAGCGCCGGGCCGGAGACGCCGCACGCGGCGCCGATGTCGTGCACCGAGACGCCGTGGTAGCCACGGTCGGCGAACAGCACGGCCGCCGTGTCGAGGATCTGCTGCTTGCGGGCCGCCACCCGCAGGAGCCTACTGGCCGGGGACGCAGAAGGGCCCGCGGCGGATGCGGTGCGGGGCATCTCGGCCGCGGGCCCTGACGTCGGAGTTCTCGGGGCTCCGAGCGCGTGCCGCCGGTCGTACGGGGGACGAGGACCGGTGACACGACAAATATGCCACGGCAATGGCACGATTGTCGTGTCCTGTTTGCGACATGGCACCGATCCGCCGACGACCTGGGAGGCACCTGTGAGCGCGCTGCTCGGCCTGGACGAGCTCGAGAGCCTGGTGTACCGGTTCCTGGTGTCCCAGGCCCACTCGACGGTGGACGACGTCGTCGCCGAGCTGCGGCACCCCGCGTCCGAGGTCGCCGCCGTGGTCGACCGCCTGGTGCAGCGCACCGTGGTGGTGCGGCACGCCGACGGCGCGACGGTGTCGGCCGCGCCGCCGGCCCAGGCGCTCGGTGCGGTGGTCGCCGACCGTCAGAGCGAGCTGCGCGCCGCCCAGGCCGAGCTCGACACCCTCGGTGAGCTGTACCGCACGGCGTCGTCCGGACGCTCGCTCGCCGGCCTGGTGGACGTGCTCCCCGGCCAGCAGGCGGTGCACGCGCGGATGCTGCAGGCCATGGAGTCCCTCGAGGACGAGTGGCTGACGACCGTCCGCCCGGGCGCGACCCTGCACACGCCGCAGGGCGAGGGCGCCGCGATGCGCGCCCGTGAGCGGGGGGTGCGGCACCGGATCCTCGCCGAGCGGCAGTTCATCGAGCACTCGCCCCTGCTGTCGTCGGTGGTCGAGTCCGACGCGGCCCGTCCCGGCGCGACGCTGGTGCGGATCCGGGCCGGTCTGCCGGCCGCCATGCTGGTCTTCGACCGGCGCGCCGCGATCATCCCGGTGCGGCCGGCCGGCGGACGCCCCGACACCGGTGCGCTCGTCGTCCACGAGGGCCCGCTGCTGTCGAGCCTGGTGGCGCTGTTCGACCTGCTGTGGTCCGACGCCGACCGCGTCGTCCCGAGCGACATCGACGCGGGCGCGGCCGGCACGCCCGACCTCGACCCGCTCGACCGCCGCATCCTGTCGCTCGTCCACGCCGGCATGACCGACCGCGCCGCCGGCGCCGAGCTGGGCCTGTCGATGCGCACCGTCCAGCGCCGGATGCGCGACCTGATGGACCTCAGCGGCACCGAGACCCGCCTCCAGCTCGGCGCCGCCGCCGTCCGTCGCGGCTGGCTCTGAGCCCCACCCGTCCGAAGTTTCCCAGGTATACCTGGGAATCTGTCCGAGCACCTGGAGAATTCTCCGTGCCGGGCGCAGTTCCCCAGGTATACCTGGGAATCCGCCAGCGCTGGACAGGAGATGTTAACGATCGTTAACATCGGCGCATGCGCGAGCTCGTCGAGGACCTGCACGAGCGGCTGCGCGTGGTGCGGCTCGGGGGGCCGGAGCAGGCGCGGGAGCGGCACGTCGCGCGGGGCAAGCTGCTGGCCCGCGACCGGGTCGACCGGCTGCTCGATCCCGGCTCGCCGTTCCTCGAGGTCGGGGCGCTGGCGGCCACGGGCCTGTACGACGACGCGGCGCCGAGCGCGGGCGTCGTCGCGGGGCTCGGCTCGGTGCGCGGACGCATCTGCGTGGTCGTCGCCAACGACGCCACCGTCAAGGGCGGCGCCTACTACCCGATGACGGTCAAGAAGCACCTGCGCGCCCAGGCGATCGCGGCCGAGAACCACCTGCCGTGCCTGTACCTCGTCGACTCCGGCGGCGCGTTCCTGCCGATGCAGGACGAGATCTTCCCCGACCGCGAGCACTTCGGCCGGATCTTCTTCAACCAGGCGCAGATGTCGGCGCGCGGCATCCCGCAGCTGGCCGCCGTGATGGGCTCGTGCACCGCGGGCGGCGCGTACGTCCCGGCGATGAGCGACGAGACGGTCATCGTCCGCGAGCAGGGCACGATCTTCCTCGGCGGACCCCCGCTCGTGAAGGCGGCGACCGGCGAGGTCGTCACGGCCGAGGACCTCGGCGGCGGCGACGTGCACGCCCGCCTGTCGGGCGTCGTCGACCACCTCGCCGAGGACGACGACCACGCCATCGCGATCCTGCGGGAGATCGTCGGCACCCTCGAGCGGCCCACCGAGCCGAGCCTGCGACGCCACGAGCCGCGCGAGCCCGCGTCCGACCCCCAGGGCCTGTACGACGTGGTGCCCACCGACGCGCGCACCCCGTACGACGTGCGCGAGGTGATCGACCGCGTGGTCGACGCCGGCTCGCAGCACGAGTTCAAGCCGCTCTACGGCGAGACGCTCGTGTGCACGTTCGCGCGCATCGACGGCTACCCGGTGGCCGTGCTGGCCAACAACGGCATCCTGTTCAGCGAGTCCGCGCTCAAGGGTGCCCACTTCATCGAGCTGGCCAACCAGCGCGGCGTCCCGCTCGTGTTCCTGCAGAACATCAGCGGCTTCATGGTCGGCCGGGAGTACGAGGCCGGCGGCATCGCCAAGGACGGCGCCAAGCTCGTCACCGCGGTCGCGTCGTCGGTCGTGCCCAAGCTGACCGTCGTGATCGGCGGGTCCTACGGCGCCGGCAACTACGGCATGTGCGGACGTGCGTACGACCCCCGCTTCCTGTGGACGTGGCCCAACGCCCGCATCTCGGTGATGGGCGGCGAGCAGGCCGCGTCCGTGCTCGCGACCGTGCGCCGTGACGGCCTCGAGGCCCGCGGCCAGGAGTGGTCGGCCGAGGACGAGGAGGCGTTCAAGGCGCCCGTCCGCGAGCAGTACGAGCACCAGGGCTCGCCCTACTACTCCACCGCGCGGCTGTGGGACGACGGCGTCATCGACCCCGTCGACACCCGTCGCGTCCTCGCGCTCGGCCTGGCCGCCGCCGCGTGCGCCCCCGTGCCCGAGCCGCGCTTCGGCGTCTTCCGGATGTGAGCCCCGTGACCGAGCCCTACCGCCCCTTCACCCGCGTGCTCGTCGCCAACCGCGGCGAGATCGCGCTGCGCGTGCTGCGCGCCGTCCGCGAGGCGGGCCTGGTCGGCATCGCGGTGTACTCCGACGCGGACGCCGACGCGCCGCACGTGCGCGCGGCCGACGTCGCCGTCCGGCTGGGTCCGACGCCGGCCGCCGAGTCGTACCTGAGCATCGACGCAGTCATGGCCGCGTGCCGTGCGACCGGTGCCGAGGCCGTCCACCCCGGCTACGGGTTCCTGTCCGAGCGGGCCGAGCTGGCGCGGGCCGTGGCCGACGCCGGGCTCGTGCTGATCGGCCCCAGCGCCGACGTGATGGACCTGATGGGACGCAAGGACCACGCCCGCGCGGTCGCCGAGGCCGCCGGCGTGCCCACCACCGCCCGCTTCGACCTGCGTGACGACGACACCGTCGACGCCCCCGACGACGCCTACCCGCTGCTGGTCAAGGCCGCGGCAGGCGGAGGCGGACGCGGCATGCGCGTGGTGCGGGCGGCGGCCGACGTCCCCGAGGCGGTCGGCGCGGCGCGGCGCGAGGCGTCGTCGGCGTTCGGCGACGACACCCTGCTGGTCGAGCAGTACGTCGAGCACGGCCGCCACGTCGAGGTGCAGGTCGTCGGCGACGCGCACGGCACGGTGCTGCACCTGTTCGAGCGCGACTGCTCGGTGCAGCGTCGCCACCAGAAGGTGCTGGAGGAGGCGCCCGCGCCCACGATCACCGCCACCACCCGTGAGCGGCTGCTGACGTCGGCCGTCGCCCTGGCGCGCGAGGTCGGCTACGTCGGCGCGGGCACCGTGGAGTACCTGGTGTGGGGCGAGGGCGACGACGAGCAGATCGCGTTCCTGGAGATGAACACCCGACTCCAGGTCGAGCACCCCGTGACCGAGGAGGTCACGGGCGTCGACCTCGTCGACTGGCAGCTCGAGGTCGCCGCCGGCCGACCGCTGCCGTGCACCCAGGACGACCTGCACTGCGTGGGCCACGCGTTCGAGGCGCGCGTCTACGCCGAGGACCCGTACGCCGGGTTCCTGCCGCAGGCCGGCACCGCGTCGGTGGTGTCGTGGCCCGGGGGCGTCCGCGTCGAGACCGCGCTGGAGCCGGGGCAGGTGGTCGGCACCGCGTACGACCCCATGGTCGCCAAGCTCGTCGTGCACGGACCCGACCGCGAGTCGGCCCGCCGCGCCCTCGTCGACGCGCTCGACCGCACCGGCGTCGTCGGGCTGCGCACCAACACCGGCTTCCTGCGGCGGCTCGCTGCGTCCGACGAGTACCGCGACGCCGCGATCCACACCGCCTGGCTCGACGGCGACGAGGCGACCGACCTGCTGCACGAGCCCGAGGTGCCCGCCGAGGCCGGCGACCTCGCGGCCCGTGCGTGGGTCGCCGCGCAACCGACCGGCGCCGGCCCGTTCGGCGTGCGCGACGGGTGGCGCATCGCCGCGCCGCCGGCCGACGCGCAGGTGGTGCTCACCGCCCCCGACGGCTCCACCCGGGTGCACCGGGTGGCACCGGCCGACGCGGGCGGCGTCGCCGCGGACGTCGACGGCGAGCGGGTGAGCGTCGCGGTCGAGGGACAGACCTGGGAGCTGCTCGCACCGGGGGCACGTCGCGCCGGACGGGCGGCGGCCGGCGACGCCGACGTCGCGTCGCCGATGCCCGGCACCGTGCTCGCGGTGCGCGTCGACGTGGGTGCGACCGTCGCGGCCGGCGACGTGCTCGGCGTCGTCGAGGCGATGAAGATGGAGCTCGCGCTGAAGGCCCCGCACGACGGCGTCGTCGGGCACGTGGGCGCGGCGGTGGGCGAGCAGGTGCCGCTCGGCCACGTGCTGTTCCGCGTCGAGCCGGCGGACGCATGACCCGCCCGCCGGGGCTGCCCGCGGTGGTGCGCGACCCGGCGCTGCCCGAGCGCGTGACGATCTACGAGGTCGGCGCCCGCGACGGCCTGCAGAACGAGTCGGCGCTGGTGCCCACCGACGTCAAGGCCGAGTTCGTGCACCGGCTCGTCGCGGCGGGCCTGCCGGTCGTCGAGGCGACGAGCTTCGTCCACCCTCGCTGGGTGCCGCAGCTGGCCGACGCCGCCGACCTCGTCGCGCGGCTCGACCTCGAGGGGCCCGTGCCGCTGCCGGTGCTGGTGCCCAACGAGCGCGGTCTCGACCGCGCGCTGGAGGCGGGCTGCCGGCACGTCGCGGTGTTCGCGAGCGCGACGCAGACGTTCGCTGAGAAGAACCTGAACAGCTCCCTGGACACCCAGATGACGATGTTCGAGCCCGTGGTGCGCCGCGCCCGCGAGGCCGGCGCCGACGTGCGCGCCTACGTCTCGATGTGCTTCGGCGACCCGTGGGAGGGGCCGGTCGACGTCGACCAGGTGGTGCGCGTCGGCCGGCGGCTGCTCGACCTCGGCGCGTCCCAGCTCTCGCTCGGCGACACGATCGGGGTCGGCACCGCGGCCCAGGTGACGTCGCTCGTCGATGCCTTCGCCGCCGCCGGGACGGGCGTGGAGCACCTGGCCATGCACTTCCACGACACCTACGGCCAGGCGCTCTCCAACGCGCACGCCGCGCTGAGCAGCGGCGTCACCACCCTCGACGCGTCCGCCGGCGGGCTGGGCGGCTGCCCCTACGCCGAGAGCGCGACGGGCAACCTCGCCACCGAGGACCTCGTGTGGATGCTCGACGGCCTCGGCATCGAGCACGGCGTCGACCTGGACGCCCTCGTCGCCACCAGCACCTGGATGGCCGGCCACCTCGGCCGCCCCAGCCCGTCGGCCGTCGTCCGCGCGCTGGGCTGACCGTCCTGACGTTTCCCAGGTATACCTGGGAATCTGCCCCGGCACCCGGAGAACTTCCCGTGCCAGGCGTCGTTTCCCAGGTATACCTGGGAAACGGTCAGGCGGCGGGGGAGGCCCCGCGGCGGTCGCGCATCTCGCGGGAGACGTACTGGCCGATCTGGTAGGTCGACATCGCGTCGGACGCGGCGCCGACGCCCCCGCCGAGCAGGGGGATGCGGCGGCCGACGAAGGTCGCGACGCGGCGTCCGCCCACCTTGGCGACGAGCTCGGTGGTGACGGCCGACGCGACCTGCTCGTCCAGCGCGGGGTCGTGCACGGGGGAGGTGGCCAGCGCCATCGGCGGGGCGGGGAGCTTGCGCTTCTTGACCAGCTCGTCGACGGTGTCCTGCCCCAGCAGGCAGGCCAGGATCGCGTTGCGGACGCGGGGGTCGTCGAGGTCGTAGCCGCGCAGGTGCGCGATGCCCGCCGCGAGGTGGCACTGCAGGACGGCGACGCCGGC
>NZ_JBMGQR010000079.1:0-19514 GCF_049059935.1 Solicola agrisoli
GGCCAGGCCGCCCAGGCGCGGTGACAGCGCGACGCTGCGCATGAGGTCGTCGTGCAGCCACATCTGCTCGAGCGCGGTGAAGCGGCCGCTGACGTCGTCGCCGTGCTCGGCGACGAGCAGCTCCTGCAGGCGCTCGGCCAGACGGCGCACCACGGCCGGCGACAGCACCTCGGGCAGCTTGACGAACGCGTCGCGCGCGAACTGCTCGACCGCGCCGGCCGTCAGCGGGTACGGCTCGGCGAGCTCGGCGGCGAGCTGCTCGTCCGACGCCGCCTCGACGTCGGGCAGCCCGGGGCCGTCGACGAGCTCGACGGGGGCGGAGTCGTTGGCGGCGAGCGTCACGTACCAGTCCCACCAGTCCTGGTCGTCGCCCGCCCAGTCCTGGTGGATGCCGCCGTCGCGGTTCTCCTGGGGGAGCTTCTCGTTGGTCACAGCCACAGCAGGGCCACCTCGTGGTCGAAGGAGTAGGAGCCGTCGGGTCGACGGCAGGACGCCAGGTACTCGCCGAGGACGGGTGCCTGCTCCATCTCGTCCAGGCTCACCCCGTCGTCGAACGCGCAGCGCTGGAGGAAGCCCTCGGCGACGGCGCGGTCGGACGTCCCGGTCTGGTAGGTGATGCGCTGCTCGCGCACCTCGGCGCCCGCGCCCACCAGGGCGTCGCGCACCTGCTCGGCGGTCGTGTACGGGGTCGCCTCGCGGACGCCGGCGCGGAACGCGTCGTAGAACGCCAGGTAGTGCGAGGTGCTGACGGCCTGCGCGACCATGCCGAGCCCACCCGGCGCCAGGGCGCTGACGAAGGCCGCGGCCGCGTCGTCGAGCTCCTCGGGCGGGATGGCGTAGAGCGCGTGGGTGGCCCAGACGACGTCGTACCCCCGCGAGTCGTCGGGGAGGTCCTGCAGGGTGGAGACGATGTCGCGCCGCGGCGCGAACGGCGGGGCGAGCACGCTGCGGGCCTCGGCCACCGAGAACGGCGACGGGTCGAGCAGGTCGTAGAGCACGCCGGGCACGTCCGAGAGGTCGACGTACTTCTGCAGCGCGGTGGGGAACTTGCCGCTGCCGCACGCGACGTCGAGCAGCGTCCAGTTCTCGTGGGCCCGCTCGCGGAGCAGCGTCGCCCAGTCCGCGGCGAGCGTCAGCTGGTGGTAGTCCTCCGTGGCGAGCTCGTAGAAGGCCTCCATCCCGGTGCGGCCCTCCTCGCTCCAGTGGGCGAGGCTGCGGTCGGCTGTGTCTCCAACGGTCATGGGGCTCCTGCTTCATCGGTCGGGAGCTCGTCCCCGTGGAAGTATCACGAGCAGGTTCCAACCTAGCCGTGTCTGCCCGGCACAACCGTCTGGAGATGCGTGCGGCCCACCAGCAGCGAGTACACCGCCACCCGTACCGCCGACCTCGCCCTCGACGCGGTCCGCGCCGCCGCGGCGATGGGACCGGCTCCCGTGGGCCTCGATCCCGGCGCCTACGCCCGCGACCACGCGGAGTTCGAGGCGCGGTCCGACCAGCGCGCCCTGATCACCGCCTACCTCTGCGACCGCCTCCTCGCGCGTGGCCCCGCCCCGGTCTCGGTGCTGTCCGTGGGGTGCGGCGACGGGTCGGTGGACGCCGCCGTCGCCCGCGCCCTCGTCGACGCCGAGCCCGGCCGCGCCGTCCGCTACGTGGGCGTCGAGCCGTTCGCCGGCAGCGCCGCGGCGTTCACCCGTCGGATGCAGGACGTCGCGAGCCCGGTGCTGGACGCCGAGGTGCAGGTGACGACGTTCGACGCCGCCACGTTCACCGAGCAGTACGACGTCGTCGTCTTCGTGCACTCGATGTACTACGTGCCCGACGTCGCACGCGCCGTCCTCGCCGCCCACGCCCTGCTGCGCCCCGGCGGTGAGCTGGTCGTGCTCAGCGCCCCGCGCGCCGAGCTCAACGCCCTCGGCGGCGTGCTCGCCCCGCCCGTCCAGGGCCACCGGCAGTGGTTCAGCGACGACGTCGCCGACGGGTTCGCCGCCTCGGGCCTCTCCCCGGTGAGCACCGGTGTGCTCCACGCCCGCGTCGACCTCGACGGTGCGAGCGACGACGTGCTCGACTTCACCGTCCAGGCGCGGCTGACGTCGGCGGTGCGCCCGCTCGTGCGCGACTACCTCGCCGCGGTCTCCCTCGACGGGAACGTGACGGTCAGCCACCCCGTCGACGTCTACCGGGTCTCGCGCGACTGACGCTCGGCGTGGGCGCGGTGCAGGGTCTTCATCTCCTCGACCAGAGACTCGGCCGGCCCGTCCACCGGGACGCCCGGCGCCACCTGCTGGACCGGCAGGGCCGCGACGGGCCCCGGAACGACGCCCCACTCGTCGAGCCACTGCGTGAGCTGGGCGGACGAGGCGGCGTAGACGATGCGGCCGAGACCCACCCACGCGTGCGCGGCCGCGCACATCGGGCAGTGCTCGCCGGAGGTGTACGCGGTCGACGCCGCCCGTTGCGCCGGGGTGAGGTGCGCGACCGACCAGGTCGCGATCGCCAGCTCGGGGTGTCGGGTCTGGTCGCCGTCCCGGGTGCGGTTGCGGTCCTCGAACACGACGGCCCCCGACGCATCGACCAGCAGGGACCCGAACGGCTCGTCGCCGGCGTCCAGCGCCTCGCGGGCCAGCTCCACGCAGCGGCGCAGGTGAGCCAGGTCGACGTCCGTGACGGTCATGACGCCGTCCCCAGCACCCTGGCGGCGATCGCGTCGGCCAGCTCGCGGGGCGCCCGGTCGGGCACCCAGTGGCTGACGCCCGGGACGACGACGAACCGGTAGTCGGCGTCGACGTAGCGGCCGCACCGCTCGGCGCCGGCGCGTCCGAGGGCGGTGTCGGCGTCGCTCCAGACGTAGGTGGTGGGCACGCGGACGGCCGGCAGCTCGCAGAACGAGCGGTCCATGGTGCGGTACCAGTTGAGCGCCGGGGTGAGCGCGCCGTCGGCCAGCAGCGCGACGTACGCGTCGACGTCGTCGGCGCTCGGGCCGTCGGCGAACATCTCGCGCAGGCGGCGGGCGTCGTCGTCGAGCAGGACGTGCTCGGCCTTGCCCTCGGTGCGGAACAGCTGCATGTAGCGCGACATCTGCTGCTGGTCGGCGTCCTCGGCGAGCGCCCACCCGAACGCCGCGAGGTGCGGCACCGACACCGCCGTCAGCGTCTCGACGAGGTCGGGACGGTGCGCGGCGAGGTACCAGGCCACGCAGGCACCCCAGTCGTGGCCGACGAGGTGGAACCGGTCCAGTCCGAGCTCGGCGGCGAGCCGCACGACGTCGTCGGCCAGCGTCGGCAGCGTGTACGCGGCGACGTCGGCCGGTCGGGCGCCGGGGGAGTAGCCGCGCTGGTCGGGCGCGACCAGCCGGAACCCGTGCGGTTCCAGGTGCTCGCTCACCTGCGCCCAGGACCGCGACGTCTGCGGGAACCCGTGCAGCAGCAGGACCGGCGTCCCGTCCTCGGGTCCGGACAGGGCGACGTCGAGCGCGACGTCCTCGAGGTCGACGGTGGTGGTCATGGGAGCCTCCTCACCGCCCGGCGGCGTCCGGGCGGTGACGACGCTACGTCAGCGCAGGATCGCGAGCAGGTCCGACGCCTCGGCGGCGCGGTCGGCGGGCGCATTGACGTCGTAGCGCGACGCGGCGAGGGTGCGGGCCGAGCTGAAGTCGCGGCGGCCGCGGGTGGCCCACTGGGCGACGAAGCCGAGGGCCGCGCCCCAGAACGCACCGATCACCAGGCTGGTGAGCAGGACACTGAGCCACACCACGCCGGGTGCGAACAGACCGAGCAGGAGACCGAAGAACAGTCCGAGCCAGGCACCGCTCGCGGCGCCGGACAGTGCGGCCCTGCCCTTGCCCATGCGACCGGTGACGAACTCGACGGTCTTCACGCCGCGTCCCACGACGGTGACGCCCTCGACGGCGAAGCCCGAGTCGGCCAGGTGGTCGACCGCCCGCTCGGCCTCGGCGTAGGTGTCGAAGCTGGCGACGGTGACCTCGCCGGCGGGGCCGGTGGGCTGGGTGGCGTCGATCTCGTACGTGCTGGACATGGGTGCTCCTTCGGCGGCTGGTGGTTGGTGTGGTCCAACTGTTGAAGATCAAATTACCGTTGCGCGCACTCGCTCGCAAGTGGTTGGACTAGTCTCACCATCATGGCCACGCGCAGGACCGCCGCCGACGCCCCGCCGACCGTCGGGGCCGCCCTCGAGACCGCCGTCTCCGCCCTCGTCCGGTGGGCGACGCGGGGCGAGGTGGACCGGAGCCTGCACGCCGGGCGCGCTGAGCTCTCGGCCACGGACGCCTGGCTCCTGGGCCGCGTGGTCGACGTCGGACCGGTCCGGCTGACCGACCTCGCGCGCTGGCAGGCCGTCGACAAGTCCACGATGACGACCCAGGTCCGCCGGCTCGAGGCCAAGGAGCTGGTCGAGCGGCAGTCCGACGACGCCGACCGCCGCGTCACCCTGATCCGCGCGACGGCCAAGGGGCGCCGTCAGCACCGGGACAACACGCGCGAGGCGCAGCGCGTCCTCGACGGGCTCGTGGAGGACTGGGGCGGCCGCGACCGGGCGGAGTTCGTCAGGCTGCTGGGCATGCTGGTCGAGCAGATCGAGTCCCGCGAGGCTCCCTGAGCGACACTGGTCGGGCACATCCGCACCGAGCTCGAGGAGGCGTCGTGGGACGCTCGCTGACCATGTCGAGGCGCGACATCGACTTCTGCCTCTACGAGTGGCTGGACGTCACCTCGCTGCTCGACCGTGAGCGGTTCGCCGAGCACGGACGCGAGACGCTGGACGCCGTCCTCGAGCTCAGCGAGACCCTGGCCACCGAGCACTTCGCGCCGCTCAACCGCGACGCCGACCTTCAGGAGCCTTACCTCGGCGACGACGGCACGGTCGTGACGCTGCCCGCGCTGGCCAAGGCGCTGCAGGCCTACAGCGATTCGGGCCTGCCGGCGAGCACCTTCGACGAGGCCGTGGGCGGCATGCAGCTGCCGTTCACGGTGCACCAGGCGGCGACGTCGTTCTTCCAGGCCGCGAGCATCGGCGCGTTCGCCTACCCGTTCCTCGCCCAGGGCAACGCCAACCTCGTCGCCGCGCACGGCACGCCGGAGCAGGTCGACACCTACGCGCGTCCGATCGTCGAGGGCCGCTGGTACGGGACCATGTGCCTCTCGGAGCCGCAGGCCGGATCGTCGCTGAGCGACATCACGACGCGCGCCGAGCCGCAGGACGACGGCACCTGGCGCCTCACCGGCACCAAGATGTGGATCTCCGGAGGCGACCACGAGCTGAGCGAGAACATCGTCCACCTCGTCCTGGCCCGCACGCCGGGGGCACCGGCGGGCGTCAAGGGCGTCTCGCTGTTCATCGTGCCCAAGGTCCTCGTCGAGGACGACGGGGCGCTGAGCGAGCGCAACGACGTCTCGCTCGTCGGCCTCAACCACAAGATGGGCTACCGCGCGACCACCAACACGCTGCTCAACTTCGGCGAGGGCGCCCACCAGCCGGGCGGACGCGCCGGCGCCGTCGGTCACCTGGTCGGCGAGGAGAACCGCGGCCTGTCCTACATGTTCCACATGATGAACGAGGCGCGCGTCTCCGTCGGCGCGGGCGCGATGGCGCTCGGCTACACCGGGTTCCTGCACTCCCTGGCGTACGCCAAGGACCGCACGCAGGGCCGTCCCGTCGGCGACAAGGACCCCTCCGCGCCGCCCGTCCCGCTCACGCGGCACGCCGACGTGCGCCGCATGCTGCTCGCGCAGAAGTCCTACGTCGAGGGTGGCCTGGGCCTGATCCTGTACTGCGCTCGTCTCGTCGACGAGGAGCAGACCGCCACCTCGGACGACGACCGGCGTCGCGCCCACGCCCTGCTCGAGCTGCTCACTCCGATCGCGAAGTCGTGGCCGTCGCAGTGGTGCCTGGAGGCCAACAGCCTCGCGATCCAGGTGCTCGGCGGCGCGGGCTACACGCGCGACTTCCCCGTCGAGCAGCTCTACCGCGACAACCGCCTCAACCCGATCCACGAGGGCACCCACGGCATCCAGGCGCTCGACCTCCTCGGCCGCAAGGTCCTGGGCGACGGCGGACGCAGCCTTGGCGAGTTCCTGGCCGTCGTCCGCGCGACGATCGCCCGCGCCGAGAAGGTCGGCGGTGAGACCACCGCCCACGGCATCGCGCTCGCGGCGGCCGTCGAGCGGCTCGAGCGCACCACCCAGCACGTCGGCGCGGCGGCGGCCGAGGACGCCGAGCTCGCGCTGGCCAACGCCACGCCCTACCTCGAGGCCACCGGTCACCTCGTCGTCGCCTGGGTGTGGCTCGAGCAGGTGCTCGCCGCGGGGGAGTCCGTGGGCGACTTCTACGACGGCAAGCGCGCCGCCGCCCGGTACTTCTACGCCTACGAGGTGCCGACCATCGTCACCAAGCTCGACCTCGTCGCCGCCCTCGACCGCACCACCCTCGACCTCGACCCCGGCGTGCTGTGAGGGCGACGGCGAGAGGCCGAACGGTGCGGACGATCGCGGCCGGCGATCGGCGACGATCCTGGACGGGTGGGGACGGGTGATGGCAGGTCGACAGGTGCTGGGGCAGCTGGCCAAGGCAGGGCCGGTGGTGGCCAAGCAGCTGCCCAAGCTCTGGCCGCTGCTGCTGGAGTCCAAGAACCGCGAGCGTCTCGTCGCCCTCGCGGGTGACCTCGCCGACGCGTCGCCCACCAAGCGGCTGCGCGCCCGGCTGGAGCTCACGGCCGCCCTGGCCGAGGACGTCGCGGGGGACGCGTCGGACGACGCCGAGCGCGAGCGCGCCATGGGATGGGCCGTGCGCGCCCGCAACCTGGACCGCAAGATGAACATGCCGATCGCCGGCCGCAGGGCCAAGGCGGATCACCGGCGCTCGATCAGGCACCAGCTCGCCGCACTCCACCAGGAGATCAACGAGCACCTCGACCGGCAGGCGACACCGCCCGACCGGTGACGGCAGCGGCACGACGCCGCTCAGGCGGACGCCGGTGCCGCCTCGGCCTCCTGATCCCGCTCGTGCTCCTTCGGCTCGTCGACCGCGGCCCGGTCGACCTGCTCGAGGCCGTACCGGGCGACGGTCGCGGCCACCGCGACGGCGGGCACGGCCAGGAACGCGCCGCTGACGCCGAACAGGCTGCTGCCGGCGGTCACCGACAGCAGGATCACGCCGGCGTGCAGCCTCATCGCCTTGCCCTGGAGCACCGGGGACAGGACGTTGCTCTCGAGCTGCTGCACGACCACCACCAGCGCGAGGACGAGGAGGGCGGTCCTCAGGTCGTCGGTGACCAGGGCGACGAGCACCGTCAGGCCCCCGCTCACGAGCGTCCCGGCGATGGGGACGAAGGCGCCGATGAACGTGATGACGGCGAGGGGCACGGCCAATGGGACGTCCAGGACCAGCAGGCCCGCTCCGATCAGGACGGCGTCGAAGAGGCTGATCACCGACTGGGCGCGCACGAAGCCGCCCAGCGTGTCCCAGCTGCGGCCGAGCACCTCGCCCGCGTGATCGCCCGCCCGTCGCCCGGTCAAGCGCCGGACCCAGGGCAGGAACCGGTGGCCGTCCTTGGCGAAGAAGAAGCAGAGCACGACCACAACGACGGTGTTGACCACGGCGTTCGATACCGCTCCGACGGTGGACAGGGCGCCCGAGGCGATGGCGTCGGCGCTGTCTTGCAGGCGTGACTGCACCGCGTCGATCGCCGCGTCCACCTGCGAGTCCGATGCGTGCAGCGGCCCGTCGGTCACCCAGGTCTGCACCTGCTCCAGACCCGCGGTGGCCTCGTCGACCACGCCGTCGAGCTGGTCGACGACCTGGACGGTGATGACGGTGGCCAGGCCGGCGAGGGCGGCGACGGATCCCGCCACCACGAGCAGCGCGGCCAGGGCCGCCGGCACTCCGCGACGCCGCATCCACGCCGTCGCCGGTTGCAGCAGGGTCGACAGGACGAGCGCGAGCGACACGGGCAGCAGCACCACCCACGCCTGGCCGACGGCCAGGCCCAGGACGATCGCCCCGCCCGCTACTGCGACCAGCCCCCAGCCGAGCCGTGCGGTCGACCGCCCCGCCTGCCCGAACACGACGGCGCGATCTCGCAGACTTCTCATTTCGGACATCCGACCAGCCTCCCACCCCCTCGGTTGACGTGCCGAAGGCGAGGACGCGGGCTCGGCGGCTCCACCGTGAACCGATCCGGCGCGCCGTGCATCTGACCGTCGCACGCACCACAAGCACACGACTCGGAGGAACCCGATGAAGTCCAGGCTCGCGTCGACCGCCGGTGCGGTGACCATCTCGGTGGCGGCGCTGACGGCGTCCCTCCTGCCGTGACTGGCCTGACGGCAAGGCTGGCCGCAAGGGGGCCGGGTCGACTGCTCGGACGTGCCACCCACACGCCTGCCCCGTGTCAAGGACTGCAAGCGCACCTTTACCCGGAGCTGGATCGGCAATTACGACCTCGTCGCCGACAAGGGACGGGGAACAGGCGCGTCCGCTGACGATGATGTCTCAGGCCGCGCGCGCAGCCGGGCCCACGCCCTGCTCGCGCCGATCGCGTGAACTTGGCCTTCTCAGCGGTGCTTGACGGCCCACGACTTGGCTATATGGGTGCTCCGGGCGCGGGCAATATCCGCGACATCCCCCTAACGAGAGGCTCTGCGGCGACCCTTGCCTGAACTCCATCCATGGGGCCAACCACGGCATTCGGGCCCTCGAGCTCATCGGCCGCAAGATCCTCGGCGACGGCGGACTCAGCCGTGGATGGTTAGCCAGCGATCACGGCACCACGGTCGCGGCGGCCGTCGAGAGCCTAGGCCGCATGACCCGGAAGGTCGGCGCCGCGACGGCCGAGGACACCGGGATTGTGCTGGTCAAGGCCACGACCTAAGTCGAGGCCAGGAACTAGGTCGTTGTTGCCTGGGTGTGACTCAAGCGGGTGCTGGCCGTGGGGGGATCGCGACGACGAGTTCTACGACGGCAAGCGCGGCCGCCTGAGGATACCTTCTACGCCTACGAGGTCCCGACCATTGTCACCAGGCTTGACCTGGTCGTCTCGCTACACCCACCTTCGACATGGACCCTCAGGCAAACTGATGGGTTTGATCTGGAAGAGGTCGCGCGTACTCGGATAGGTTGATGTCGTGACAGACAGTGACGCCGACGTTAAGAGTGCTCCGCAGCCGGGCTCGAAACCCGAACGTGTCGGCATGCTTGTCGACTTTGACAACGTGTTCCCGCCCAATGATCCGTCAAGCCCGAATTCCGTGAAGCACGATCTGCTCGGGTGGATCCGAATGGTGGTGGAGGCGTCGGCCACAGTCGAGCAGATAGATATACGGCTTTACGGAGGCTGGGCCGCACACGAAATGCTTAGTCGCCGTGGTAGCGAAGTAGCAGCAATGTTGGACTTCATCGACCCTTTTCCGCTGGTAAGACCAGATGGGCAGTTTCTGCGTGGCTCCATCTCCCTCGCACGCGGACCAATCGGGGATTCTAGTGTCCTTCTAGACGACACGTATCGGCGCCGTCAATCTCCACCACGCCTTCGGCTCGCTAACACGCCACATCCCGTCGGATGTCAAGAGCGCGGTCACAGTTGTCCGGTAAAAATCTTGAAGAAGTTCACTCAAAAAGGCGATCAGTTGTGCGCGGCATCAAGTTGCTCCGTCACGGCCTCGTCCGCCTTTGTGGTGCATGAGCAAAAAATGGTCGACACGCTGCTGGCCTGCGATATCCTCGAGATTGCCCTTGATAGTTCTTTCGCGTCGACTTTCGTGGTCTCGGGCGATACAGATTTTGTGCCGCCAGCACTTCTCGCAAAGAGGTTGTCTTCGAAGCCGCTGAGAATCCTGGCGCCGACCCGTACGGTGGTCGAGTCCGCGAAGGCGCATTTGTTAGATCACGCAGTTGCTTTCACAGAGATGGATTTGTGATGGATCTGGAAGAGATATATGCGGACCTCTCTGCCTTCGCTGATGAGGAAGGAGACGCGCACATTGACGAAGATGGGTCTTTTATACTCGTCCGTGGTGGACGCGAGTTGAGTGGCCGATTTTGGGAATCGGACTCGGGAACCATGATGGTAGATTATCAAGGTTCGCAAGTTCCTTATAGAAGGTTCCTTACTCATCAACTTGCCGGACTCGACACCTTTGCCGAGAGAATCGTGGCGAGGCGGGCTCCAGTCTACGGCTTTGTAGACTCGCCGGTGGAGTTGTATAGGGCATCTTCAGATCCTACGGGAGGCAGTTCGCTTTCCATTCTTCAGTCTGAGTGCGCATCAACGCCGCCATTTGCCTCGCGTATTACTTTTATTACTGCTGATGCTGGTCACGGGAAGACCGCGCTATTACGAGAGCACCAGCAGCGTCAGGCTCAAGCGTTTCTCAGCGGCGAGGGTTCCTATGTCTTCTGGCACCTTGATTTACAAGGGAGACAGCTTTTGAGGCTCTCGGAAGCGCTCATGGGCGATCTCGGAGACATGCGTATCACAGGCCTTTGGATGCCGGCAATAGTTCGACTTATGAGGCGCAAAGCGTTAGTTCTCGCCATTGATGGTTTTGATGAGCTTGCTGCCGAGCAAGGCGGTACGAACGCACTTGGTGCTCTCGCATCGCTCGTATCTCAACTCCGGGGGCGCGGTTGTGTTGTTGCTGCCGCGAGACGAACGTTTTTTGATACCGAAGACTACCTGCGCCGGTCTGGTGTCGTTAAACGTGGCCTGACCAGTCCCTGCCAGTTCAATCAGATTGCCCTTATGCCCTGGGGCAGGAACGAGGGAGTCGCGTATCTCGCGAACGCTGTGCGAGGTTCTGCCGTCACTCTCGATCCCGAAACTACTTACACAGAAATTTTGAATGAGTTGGGTGCAGATCCCGGACACCCGATGCTAGCTCGACCCTTCTTGCTTGCGCAGATTGTGCGAGGCGTGGCGCATTACGGTCTGACGCCGGCAGATTTCATACACACCGCCGATGATCCGCTCAGTGGCGTCGCTGCCGTCGTCGAGGCCTTCGTTAAGCGTGAAGTTAGCGACAAGTGGAAGTTCCGAGACACCGGGGAGGCGTATTTAACCGTAGAGCAGCATCTCGGACTTCTCGCTGACATTGCTGAGGAGATGTTCCGATCTCAACGCGACCGACTGGATTTGGAGTTGGTCGAGACCATCGCCGCTCTACTGCTAGACCAATGGGGTGTCGAGCCCGAGCGTCGGCAGCAAATTCTTCAGATGGTTCGAACGCACGTCCTTCTGGTAATTCCCAGTGATGGGGATTCAGCCGCGAGATCTTTCGATCACCCCGAGTTTCGAGACTATTTCGTTGCTTATGCGCTTCGGATTCGACTCGAGAGTGCGATGTCTGGCAATTCGTCTCGAGATATTGCTAGATTCATGAGTGTGGCTCAATTGTCTGATGGAACTGCGCGGTACGTTTGCGGCATGGTCGACCGAGTCGAACCCAGAGTACGACGCTTGACTGCAGCACTTCAGACGGCTGTTCGCGACGAATGGAAGCCGACCTATCTGCAATCGAACGTCGGCACGTTGCTGCCATTTGTGCTTGATGGTGTGGAGTTTGAAACGCGTTTGGAGTTTGACGGAAAGGTGGTTTTTTCAAGTTTGGTGTTCGAGAGAACTGTTCTTTCGAACGTCACCTTCAAGAATGCAGCCTTGGTAAATTCCAGCCTCCGGGGAGTAGCCTGGTCAAACGTCCTGTTTGTGAATTGCACGCTGGGCGAGTTGCTACTTGACAACTCTTCCTCTTTTGAAAATGTTAGTTTCAGAGAATGCTCAATAGATGGTCTTCGAATTCAGACTGGGGACGGTGAGGAGGTTCGCGAGTATGCGCCTGATCGAATCCGAATGCAACTTGCCATGCGAGGAATCGCAGACACGCAGCCCGAACTGCCGAACGCTGCGGACGTCGAAAGGAATGAAAGTCCGAAACTAAGAATCCTGCGGCGGGTTCTTCGTGTCTACAACAGGACGACTATCATGTCTGATGAGCAGTTGCAGATGAGGTTCAAGCATGATGTAGGTGTCGTCATGGCCGACCTGATCCCGTTTATGGTCGAACACGGCGTTCTCGAAGAGCGGAAGTGGAAGGGCTCAGGAAATCATCGGGCCTGGAGTCTCTCTGTGGGACTCGATGAGTTGCTCGCGGCCGAGGGTGGGCTCGAGGACGATCCGTTGGTAAAATTTTGGGAGAGGGCGGCGGGTCTTTAGGCGGACCCCAAAGTGTTCTCGGTGGCGCGAGTTTTGGCCTCGAAGTAGTCGGCGGTCCAGCGCGACTCAACAATGGGTGGCGCGCGATGGTCTTGCCCTCAAGCATGCAGGTTGAGCACGGGAAGGTAATGCAACAGGGCGTACCCAGAACGATTTGAAGGCCCGCCGTTTTGGCGTGCCAAACCACGATCCAGCAGTTTGTGCAGCGCGACACTTTGTGAACGCCATCGGGTCTTGGAGGTAGAGGAGTCGGTCGCCCTGTGCGGTCACGCATTCCGAATTTGACCACCAGTTAATAAGTCCGAGTTCGTGCGACGTCGTCGGTGGGGGCCACCGCGCGCACCGGCCACCAGAAGGCCACTCTGCGGCTCAGGGTCACGTCCGCGGTGAAGGGCGCCGACCGACGGGGTCGCATCATCGTCCGGTGGACCAAGCCCGACGGCGAGGCCGGCCGCAAGGTCGTCCGGGTCGACCGCGCGGGACGCGCCACCACCCACCTGCCCCGCGTCAAGGCCGGCAGGCGCACCTTCACCCTGCGCTGGCTCGGCAACGACGACCTCGTCGCTGACAGGGGACGGGCGGTCGGGCGCGTCCGCTGACGACGGTGCCTCAGGCCGCGCGCCGCAGCTGCAGGACGTTGTCGGCGCGGGTGCCGTGCTCGCCCTCGGGGCTCGGGAAGTCGGTGGTGACGAGGTCCTCGAGCTCGACGGTCCACACCGCCTGGTCGAGCGCGAGGTCGGCGAGCAGCTGGGTGGTGGACGGCAGCAGGTCGAACATCGGGTGCGGGCCCATCCAGCTGGGCCCGGACGCGTGTCCGACGACCAGCAGCGTGCCGCCGGGCGCGACGGCGTCGGCGGCGCGGCGCAGCACCGTGGTCCGGTCGAGGACGGCCTCGGGCGGGGAGTGGAAGAACGCCGCCGACACCAGGTCCCAGGTGCCGGACGGGAACGTCTCGCCCAGGTCGTGCCGCTGCCACTCGATCGACGCCGCGACGCCGGCGTCCTCGGCGTGGACGGCCGCGCGTCGCAGGGCGGTGTCGGACACGTCGACGGCGGTGACCAGCCATCCCTGCTGGGCGAGCCAGACGGCGTCGCCGCCCTCGGCGCACCCCAGGTCGAGCGCGGTGCCGGGCGTCAGTCCCTCCACCTCGCGCACCATCAGCGCGTTGGCGCGTCCGGACCAGACCTGGTCGCGCTCGCCGTAGAACCCCTCCCAGTACTCCTGGGCGGGCAGGGGAGCGGAGGGCTCAGCGGCGGCGGTGGGGGCGGCGTGGTGGTGGTCGTGCGTCATGGGCCGATCCTGCGTCGGTCGGTGCCGATCTGCCAACACCTGTTGCCGGTCCAGCAACAATCTGGGGCAGATGGTCCGAAGCACGGTGGATCTACCGTGCTTCGGACCAGTTACCACGTTCACGTGGTAATTGAGCGGCCGGCCGGCACCCGGTGGCGGTCAGTGGGTGACGGTGACCTGGCCGGCGTCGACGTGCCAGCGGTGGTCGAGGCGGACGGTGTCGAGCAGGCGGCGGTCGTGGGTGACGAGCAGCAGGGCGCCGTCGTAGGACTCGAGCGCCTCCTCGAGCTGCTCGATCGCGGGGAGGTCGAGGTGGTTGGTGGGCTCGTCGAGGACGAGCAGGTTGACACCGCGGGCCTGCAGCAGGGCCAGCGCCGCGCGGGTGCGCTCGCCGGGCGACAGGCGCCCGACGAGGCTCGTCACCTGGTCGGCCTTGAGCGCGAACTTCGCGAGCAGCGTGCGCACCTCGGCCGAGGTCATCTCCGGCACGGCCGCCTCGAAGGCGTCGCCGAGCGGCTGCGCCTCGTCCAGCCCGGTGCGGGCCTGGTCGATCTCGCCGACGGCCACCGAGGCACCGAGCGACGCGCGGCCGACGTCGGGCTCGTCGCGTCCGAGCAGCAGGCGCAGGAGCGTGGTCTTGCCGGCGCCGTTGGGCCCGGTGATGCCGATGCGGTGGCGGGCGTCCACCTGCAGCGACACCGGCCCGAGGACGAAGTCACCGTGCGTCACCGACACGTCGGACAACGTCGCCACCACCGAGCTCGAGCGTGGTGCCGAGCCGATGGTGAACTGCAGGGCCCACTCCTTGCGCGGCTCCTCCACCTCCTCGAGCCGCTCGATCCGCGACTCCATCTGCCGCACCTTCTGCGCCTGCTTCTCCGACGACTCGGTGCTCGCCTTGCGACGGATCTTGTCGTTGTCGGGACTCTTCCTCATCGCGTTGCGCACGCCCTGGCTGCTCCACTCGCGCTGGGTGCGGGCCCGCGACACCAGGTCGGCCTTCTTGTCGGCGAACTCGTCGTACGCCTCGCGGGCGTGCCTTCGCGCCACGGCACGCTCCTCCAGGAACGCGTCGTAGCCTCCGTCGTAGACGGCCACCTTGTTCTGCGCGAGGTCCAGCTCGACGACGCGCGTGACGCACCGTGCGAGGAACTCGCGGTCGTGCGACACCAGGACGACCCCGGCGCGAAGGCCCTGGACGAACTGCTCGAGGCGCGCGAGGCCGGCCAGGTCGAGGTCGTTGGTGGGCTCGTCGAGCAGGACCACGTCGAACCGGCTCAGCAGCAGGGACGCGAGCGCGGCACGGGCCGCCTGGCCGCCGGACAGCGACGTCATCAGCGCGTCGGGTCCGACGTCCAGCCCGAGGTCGGCCAGCACGGGCGCGACGCGTTCGTCGAGGTCGGAGGCGCCGCTGGCCATCCAGTGGTCGAACGCGGACGCGTACGCGTCGTCGGCCCCGGGTGCTCCGGACCCCAGCGCCTCGGCGGTCGCCTCCATCGCGACGGTGGCCGCCGCGGCGCCGGTCCGCCGCGCGACGTACCCCGCGATCGTCTCGCCCGGGACGCGCTCGTGCTCCTGCGGCAGCCACCCGACGAAGGCGTCGGACGGCGCGGCCTGCACCGTGCCCCCGAGCGGGGCGACGTCGCCGGCCAGCAGCCGCAGGAGGGTCGTCTTGCCCGCGCCGTTCGCGCCGACGACGCCGATCACGTCACCGGGGGCGACGGTGAGGTCGAGGTGCTCGAACAGGGTGCGGTGGGCGTGGCCACCGGCGAGGTCCTTGGCGACGAGGGTGGCGGACACGACCACATCGTAGGCGTCCGCAGGGGGCCGGTTGACGAGGGCAACACGCCGTCAAACGGACAGAACGGACATCACCTGTGTCCGGCCTCACAGGTGACCCTAAGGTTCGGACCACGGAGCCCGACGGGGGCTCGACAGCCGGCCCGAGAGGGCCAGTTCGAGGGGAATTGCACATGCGTCGTTTTCTCGTGGCAGCAGTGACGGCGGGCGTCGTCGTCGGACTCGCAGCCGCACCGGCCTCCGCCCAGACCAAGACCCGCAAGGACAAGGTCGGCGACGCGCCGGCCCGGGTCGACATCAGGAGCGTCAAGGTCCAGAACAACTCGGCCAACTTCGCGGTCACCGTCCGCGTCGCCAACGTCACCAAGCGCAAGACCAGCGCCGTGGTGTTCTTCGGGACGCCGTCGGGCAAGGCCGGCACCAAGAACCTCGTGAGCTTCGAGACCATCCCGGTCTCCAAGGGCCGCTACAAGTTCGCGGCCACCAAGGTCGACGCCGACGGCCAGGCCTCGGAGTTCACGTGCGCCGGCGCGGGCGTGACCATCAAGGGCGGCGCCAACGGCTACTTCCGCGTGAAGGTCCCGCAGAGCTGCCTCGGCGCCGACGCGGGCACGCAGCGCACCCAGGTGTTCACCTACGACAAGCAGGAGGCCAAGGGTCAGCAGCAGTCCGGCCGCCTGCTGCGCGGCGACGAGGGTGCAGGTGCCGGCGACGACATCAGCTCCGACACCCTGCGCACCCCGATCACCACGCGTCGCGGCTGACGCACGCACCACGCACGACGCCCCCGGTCCAGCAGGGCCGGGGGCGTCGTCGTGCGCGGGGGCTCAGAGCACCCGGACCGGCTCGTCGTCCGCCCACGCGCGCACGTCCTCGAGCGCGTCGCCGTAGAAGACGCGGTAGCCGCCGTCGGTGACGTAGCCGAGGTGAGGCGCGAGCACGGTGCGCGGCGCCGAGCGGAGCGGGTGGTCGGGAGGCAGCGGCTCGCGGTCGTACACGTCGAGGCCGACGCCGCCCAGGTGCCCGGACGCCAGCGCGTCGAGCATCGCGGCCTCGTCGACGAGCGGCCCGCGCGAGGTGTTGACGAGCAGCGCGCCCGCCTTCATCCGCGCCAGCTCGTCGGCGCCGACGATGCCGCGCGTGCGGTCGCTGAGCCGCAGGTGCAGCGAGACGACGTCGGACGTCGCCAGCAGGACGTCCTGGGTGACCGGCTCGACGCCGAGCGACCGCGCGTGGTCGGCGTCGAGGTTCTGCGACCACGCCTGCACGCGCATCTCGAACGCGAGCCCCACCCTCGCGACCCGGGTGCCGAGCCTGCCCAGGCCGAGCAGCCCCAGGGTGGCGCCGGCGAGGTCGACGCCGACGGGCGCCTCCTGCCAGCGGCCGTCACGCAGGTCGGCGGCCGCACGGGGGACGGTGCGCGCCACCGCGAGGATCAGCGCCCAGGTCATCTCGGCCGCGGGCGACGGCAGGCTGCGCGTGCCGCACACCGTCACCCCCTGCGCCCGGGCCGCCTCGACGTCGATCGACGCGTTCGCCATCCCCGTCGTGACGAGGAGCCGCAGCGCGGGCAGGCGGCCGAGCAGGTCGGCGTCGAACGGCGTGCGCTCGCGCATCGCGACGACGACGTCCGCGCCCGCGAGCGCGTCGAGCAGCGCGTCGCCGTCGAGGTGGTCGTGGACGAAGTCGACGTCGGTGCCCAGCGACTCCCAGTCGGCGTAGGAGCGGGCGCAGTCCTGGTAGTCGTCGAGCACGACGACGCGGGAGGGGGCGGGCACGTCAGTTGACCTGCCTCTCCTGGCCCTCCCAGAAGGGCTGGCGCAGCTTGAACTTCTGCAGCTTGCCCGTGGCGGTCCGCGCCAGCTCGTCGCGCACGTCGATGCGCTTGGGGCACTTGTAGCCCGCGAGGTGCTGACGGCAGTGGTCGATCAGCTCCCGCTCGCCCACCTCGCCCGCCTCGGGATCGAGCACGACGAGCGCGGTGACCAGCTCGCCCCACTTCTCGTCCGGGATGCCGATGACGGCCACCTCGCGGACGGCGGGGTGCTTGCTCAGCGCGTCCTCCACCTCGATCGACGAGACGTTCTCACCGCCGGTGATGATGACGTCCTTCTTGCGGTCGGCGATCGTCAGGTAGCCGTCCTCGATGGTGCCGCCGTCGCCGGTGTGGAACCAGTCGCCGGCCTGCGCCTGCTCGGTGGCCTCGGGGTTCTGCCAGTACGACTCGAGGTTGTGGTTGGACTGCGTGAGCACCTCACCCGTGTCGTCGAGCCTCACCCGGACGCCGATCGCCGGCGCGCCCGCCCGTCCGAGCCGTCGCGCCACCTCGGGGGCGTCGAGGTCGTCCCACTCGGCGCGCATCCGGTTGATCGTGACGAGCGGCGAGGTCTCGGTGAGCCCGTAGATCTGGATGAACTCCCAGCCCAGCTCCTCGCGGACGCGCTCGATCGTGCGGGTGGGCGGGGGAGCGCCGGCGACGATGATGCGCACCCGGTCGCGCCCGGGGACCTCGCCCTCCCAGGTGCGGGCGCCGTCCAGGGCGGCGCTGACGACGGCCGGCGCCGCGCACATGTACGTGACGCCGTGCTGCTCGACGCGGCGCAGGATCTCGGTGCCGTCGACCTGCCGGAGCACGACCTGCTTGACGCCCATGCCGGCGGCCGCGAACGGCTGGCCCCAGCCGTTGGCGTGGAACATCGGCAGCGTGTGCAGGTAGACGTCGCGGTCGTTGACGGCGGTGTGCCAGCCGAAGGTGGTGGCGTTGAGCCACAGGTTGCGGTGCGTCAGCTGGACGCCCTTGGGGTTGGCGGTGGTGCCCGAGGTGTAGTTGATCGTGGCGGTCGCGGACTCGTCGCCGGCCCAGGGGGCGGGGTCGTCGTCGCCGCCCCACAGCTCGTCGTCGGACTCGCCGATGACGAACGTCCGCTCGCAGTCGACCTCGTCCACCAGGTGACGGAGCGACGGGTCGACGACGAGCACCTCGGCGCCCGAGTGCTCGACGATGTAGCGGATCTCGGCGGTGGCCAGACGGAAGTTCACCGGGACGAGGACGCGTCCGTACCCCGAGACCCCGAAGAACGACGTCAGCAGACGCGACGAGTTGTGCGAGACCACCGCGACGCGTCCGCCCACCGGCACGCCCATGTCGTCCAGCCGGGCCGCCTGCGATCGCGCCCGTCGGGCCAGCTCGCCGTACGTCGTCTCGCCCCACGACTCCGCGGGCTGGTCGGGCTCGTCGACGGCGCCGACCCGGTCGGGGTAGACGGTGGCGGCACGGTCGAGGAAGTCGCGGACGGTCAGCGGGTACTGCATGGGGCCTCCTGGGGTCGTGTGACGCACGGTAGCCACATCGGCGAGGGCGCGCGCGCCGCGGGAGTGACACCAGACACAATGGCCGCGAACCCCAGGAGGACCCATGACCCAGCTGTCCACGGCGTCGCTGAGCTCGCTCGACGTGCCCGTCCCGACCTACGACCGCTCGCAGCAGAGCGTCGGCATCGTCCACCTCGGCTTCGGTGCGTTTCACCGTGCCCACCAGGCGCTGTACCTCGACGAGCTGATGTCGGCCGGTGGTGCGAGCGACTGGGCCATCTGCGGCGTCGGCCTGATGCCGGGCGACCGGCGCGTCAACGAGGTGATGCGCGCGCAGGACTGCCTGTACACCGTGGTGCTCAAGCACGCGGACGGCACGTGGGAGCCGCGCGTGGTCGGCTCGGTGGCCGAGCACCTGTTTGCCCCCGACGACCCCGAGGCCGTGCTCGCGCGGATGACCGACCCCGGTGTGCGGATCGTGTCGCTGACGATCACCGAGGGTGGCTACGAGCAGGACCCCGACACCGGCGAGTTCGCGCCCGCGTCCGAGGCCGTCCTCGCCGACCTCGACGGTGGGTCGGCACCGCGCTCGGCGTTCGGCTTCGTCATCGAGGCGCTGCGACGCCGTCGCGATGCGGGCCTCGACCCGTTCGTGGTGCTGTCGTGCGACAACGTCCAGGGCAACGGCGAGGTGGCGCACCGGACGTTCGTGGCGTTCGCGCGGCGCCTGGACGCCGACCTGGGTGACTGGATCGAGCAGCACGTCACCTTCCCCAACTGCATGGTCGACCGGATCACCCCGGTGACGACCGACGAGGACCGCGCCGAGGTGGCGCGCCGCTTCGGCGTCGAGGACGGCTGGCCGATCCTGGCCGAGCCGTTCGGCCAGTGGGTC
>NZ_JBMGQR010000080.1:0-19047 GCF_049059935.1 Solicola agrisoli
TCTCGTCGACCTCGTAGTGGACGTCGCGCTCCATCGGCTTGACCAGCCCGGAGAACACGCCGTACCACTTGACCTCGTCCTGCGTGGGTCCCGAGATGATCAGCGGCGTGCGGGCCTCGTCGATGAGGATCGAGTCGACCTCGTCGACGACGGCGAAGAAGTGGCCGCGCTGCACGCAGTCGGCGAGGTCGTCGGCCATGTTGTCGCGCAGGTAGTCGAAGCCGAACTCGTTGTTGGTGCCGTAGGTGATGTCGGCGGCGTAGGACTCGCGGCGCTCGGCCGGGGTCATGCTCGGCAGGATCATGCCGACGCTCAGCCCGAGGTACTGGTAGACCCGGCCCATCCACTCGGCGTGGTAGCGCGCGAGGTAGTCGTTGACCGTGACGACGTGCACGCCCTTGGCGGCGATCGCGTTGAGGTAGCACGGGAGGGTCGCGACGAGGGTCTTGCCCTCACCGGTCTTCATCTCGGCGATGTTGCCGAGGTGCAGCGCCGCACCGCCCATGATCTGGACGTCGAAGTGCCGCTGGCCGAGCACGCGGGACGCGGCCTCGCGCACCGTGGCGAACGCCTCGGGCATCAGGTCGTCCAGGCTCTCGCCGGCCTCGAGGCGGTCGCGGAACTCCTGGGTCATGCCCTGGAGCTCCTCGTCGCCCATGGCCTTGTACTCGTCCTCGAGAGCGTTGACCTGCTTCGCGATGGCCTCGAGCTGGCGGAGGATCTTGCCCTCGCCCATGCGGAGGATCTTGTCGATCAGCTTCGGCACGAGTACTGACTCCCGGGTCGTGGTTCCCACAGGTCCCCCGTGGGCGGTGGCTCCTCAGTCCTGAGTGCCACCCTCCATCGTAGGCGACCGCCGGGACTCCGCGTGGAGCGCCGCCGCCAGGTCGCCGCGCGGCTCGACGACCACGTCGTCGAGGTCGAGCCAGCGGGCCACGTCGGCCAGCTCGGCGGCGAGCTCGCGGGCCGTCGCCGCGGGCGCGTGGGGCTCGGCGAACGCCCCCTGGACGCGCAGCACCCGGGCCGCTCGATCGGCCTTGAGGTCGACGCGGGCGACCAGGGCGTCGTCGAGCAGGAACGGCAGCACGTAGTAGCCGTGCACCCGCTTGTGGGCGGGCACGTAGATCTCGATCCGGTAGTGGAACCCGAACAGGTCGTGGGTGCGCCCGCGCTCGAAGACGAGCGGGTCGAAGGGGCTGAGCAGCGCCCGCCCCCGCACCTGGCGGGGCACCCGCGCCTCGGGGTGCAGGTACGCCGGGCGCGTCCAGCCCTTGACGGTGACCGGCAGCAGCTCGCCGGCGTCGACGAGCTCGGCGACCGCGGTGGCCGCGAGCGCGGGGTCGAGACGGAAGTAGTCGCGCAGCCCGATCCCGGTGGCGACGCCGTGCGCGCGCGACGCGAACCGCACCAGCCGGCGGTGCGCCTCGGCCTCGTCCGGCTCGGGCGCGGCGAGCACGGCCGCCGGCAGCACGCGCTCGGGGAGGTCGTAGAGACGCTCGAACGCGGAGTTGCGACGCGCCGCGGTCACCTCCCCCTTGTAGAACAGGTACTCCACGGCGCCCTTGACCACCGACCAGTTCCAGCCCCAGTGGTCCGAGCGCCGCGCACCGGTGCCGTCGGGCGCCCGGGCCGACAGCTCGCGCGCCGACAGCGGACCCCGGGCGGCGATCTCGTCGACGACCCAGTCGAGCAGGCCGGGGTGCTCGCTCGCGGCCTTCTCCATCGAGCCCCACATCCGCGCGCCCGAGCGCATCCGGAACCGCAGGTCGGGCTGCAGCCGGACGTCGACGAGCGCGGCCTCGTGCGCCCAGTACTCGAAGAGCCGGCGCGGGGCGCGGCCGGCGGCCCGGTGCAGCAGATCGCGGTCGTAGGGACCGAGGCGGCTGAACAGCGGGACATAGTGCGCGCGGGCCAGCACGTTGACCGAGTCGATCTGGAACAGGCCGAGGCGCTCGATCACCTGGTTGACGTGCGACGAGCGCACGACGGCGGGTCGGCGGCGGCCGAAGCCCTGCGCGGCGAGCGCGACCCGTCGCGCCTGGAGCGCGGTGAGCGTCTGCGTCACTGCACGGGGGACGTCACGGGACGTCGAGCAGCTTCGTCCGCACGGCGTACATGACCGCTTCCATCCGCGAGTGCATCTGCAGCTTCTCGAGGATGTTGCGCACGTGGTTCTTGACGGTGTTCTCGGAGATGAACAGGGTCTTGGCGACCTCCTTGTTGTTCAGCCCCTTGGCGACGTGGCGCAGGACCTCCAGCTCGCGGTCGGTGAGCCGCGTGCCGAGCGCCTGCGTGGGGTCGGGCTTGGCCATCTGCTTGAACTCGTCGAGCAGCTTGGTGGCCATCGCCGGGCTGATCAGGGACTGGCCGGTCGAGACCAGGCGGATGGCCTCGGCGACCTGGTCGATCGAGCTGTCCTTCAGCAGGTAGCCCGACGCGCCGTTCTTGACCGACTCGTAGAGGTCGGACTCCTCGTCGCTCGAGGTGAGCATGATGATCAGCGTGGACGGCGACAGCTGCTTGATCGCCGCGCACGTCTCCAGGCCGGACATGCCCGGCATCCGGACGTCGAGCAGCACGACGTCGGGCGCCGTGGCGGCGACGGCCGCCAGCGCGCTGCGCCCGTCGGCGGCGTCCTCGACGTCGAGGTCGTCCTCACCGGACAGCACCAGGACGAGACCCCGCCTGAAGAGCTCCTGGTCGTCGACCAACAGCACCCTGACGCGGTCGACGGCGCCCACCTCACCCGGATCTGCGGCCATGGGGGTCATTGTTCCACTAGTTCGGCGTGTCCAAGCGCGACTGGCGCACCTGGACACGCCGAAGCAAGGGATCAGGCCTCTGCGGGCGCCTGTGTCTGGTCCAGATGGATGACGCCGTAGTCGTATCCCTGACGCCGGTAGACGACGCTCGGGCACCCGGAGGACGCGTCGATGAACAGGTAGAAGTCGTGCCCGACCATCTCCATCTCGTACAGCGCCTGGTCGAGCGTCATGGGTGCGGCCTGGTGCGTCTTCTCGCGGACGACCAGCGGGCCGTCGCCCAGCACCTCGACCCCGCCCTCGAGCCGGACCGGCTCGGGTCCGTCGGCGAGGGCGGTGGCGGTGCCGTTGACCTGGCCCTGCTCGGCGCGCAGCGCGCCCAGGAGGCTCTCGACGCGCGAGCCGCCGGAGACGGCCTCGGCCACCGAGACCGGGGTGTGCCGTCCGTGGTGGATGCGGCGACGGTCGACGGCGCGTCGCAGGCGGGCCTCGAGCTTGTCGGTCGCGCACTCCAGCGCGCCGATCTTGTCGGCGTGGGAGGCCTCGGCCCGGATCACCGGACCCCGGGAGCGGACGGTCAGCTCGACGCGACAGGCGCGGTCGTGCTGGCGGGGGTTGCGTTCGTGCGTGACCTCGACGTCGACGCCGATGATCTTGTTCCGGGCGTCGTACTTGTCCGCGAGCCTGCCGAGCTTGTCGTGCACGTGGTCCCGGAACTCGTCCGTGACCTCACAGTGCCTGGCCTTGACCACGATCTCCACGCGACCTCCTCGGGTTCCCGCCGACACGTCGGCCGGCGGCGACGAATGCTTCACATGGGGTAGACCGTAGCCGTGCGGTGGGCACAAGACCAGACTCGCGCGCACTATGGTCGTCAGTGTCCGGAACGGGTCGCGGCGACCACCGCGACGGCTGTCGCGCGGCTCCCACCGGCCCCCAGGCAGGCCACCGCGGACGCCGCGCTGGCGCCGGTGGTGAGGACGTCGTCCACCACCACGACGGCACGTCCGGGCGGCAGCCGGCGGCGTCGGACCAGCGCGCGGTCGAGGTTCCGCAACCGCTCGGCGCGCCCCAGCCCCGCCTGGTCTCGCACGCCCCGTCGCTGGGCCAGCACCGGCGCGGCGCGGGCGTCCACCCCGACGCCGCGCAGCAGCACCGCGGCGCGACGGGCCAGGTCGGCGAGGGCGTCGTGGCCGCGCTCGCGCACGGCCGCGCGCCGTGAGGGCACCGGCACCAGCACCAGGGCCTCGTCCCCGCCGCACGCCTGCACGACCGACGCCGCGAGGCAGCGGGCCAGCGGGTCGCGCAGTGCCAGCACGCCGTGCTCCTTGAAGCCGACCACCGCCTCGCGCAGGACGCCGGCGTAGTCGCCCGCGGCCGTCACGACGGGCGGGCCGTCGCCCACCGTCCGTGGCCGCGGCACCAGGTCGTCGGCGCAGGTGGCGCACAGCACGGGCCCCGGGGCGTCGCACCCGACGCAGGCGGTGCCGAGGATGAGGTCGCTCGCGGCGTGCAGCAGGCGCATCGGCCCAGCCTGCCGTCCCGGGCGCGGCTCCGGTGCGGGCGGCGACGCCGGCTGTGGACGACGGGGCTCAGCCGGGGTAGCTGGGCAGGAGGAGCGGGCCACCCGCCACCCGCTGCCAGCGTCCTGAGGAGTCGCGGAGCCAGAGCCGCCGGTCACGGTCGCCGATGTAGACCGGGGTGTCCTCGAACCCCGAGGCCAGCACGCGGTCGGCGCCGACGTCGCCGAGCAGCGAGTCGCCGGTGAGCGACCCGCCGGTGACGCTCGACCCGTCGACCCGGGCGACGTACGACTGCGGCGCCACCGAGCCGGCCGTCGCGAGTGCCACCACGCTGGTCGCGGAGCGCCACGCCACCGAGCGCACGGCGCCGAGGCCGGCGGACGCGAGTGGCAGCGGCCGTACGTCGGCCAGGCCCGTCGGTGCACCGGAGTCGTCGCTGACCACCGAGCCGACGTACACCTGCTGGGCGCCGGCACCGGACCGGGCGATCATCACCACGCGGGAGTTGTCGGGCGACAGCTCGAAGCCCTCCAGGCGGGTACGGGCCAGCGCGCCGAGGTCGATCCGTCGCACCGCTCCCCCGTCGACGACGCTCAGGCGGCTGCCGCGGGCGACCCGGTCGGCCACCCAGAGCCGCTCGCCGGCGTCCCAGACCGGCTTGAGCACGTCGGCGCCCAGGTAGGCCGCGGGCCCGTCGAGGTCGGGCGTGGAGGTCAGGTCGGCCACGACGACGCGCTCGCGTCCCTGCGGCACCACCGCGATCCGGCGCAGACGCGGGTCGACGCGGAAGTCCACGATGCCCGCGGTGCCGCCGGCGAGGGCGCCGGCGAGCTCGGCGGTCGACGAGCCGCTGACGACGACGAGGGCGTCGTCCTGGAGCGCGAGCACCTGCCCCGCGGCACGTCCGCCCGGCGGGTCGAGCTCGGACCAGGCCGTCAGCGGCTGGACGCGGTCGGTGCCCTGGACCTCCAGCGCGGCCCCACCGACGTCGATGCGCACGCCGCGGACACCGGGCACCTGGCCGAGCGTGCGGACGAGCTGGGCCGACAGCAGCTCGCGCTGACGGGTGTCGATCGCGCCCGGGTCGCCGCTCAGGTCGACCTCGGTGACGCCGTCGCCGCGCACGGGCACCGACCCGACGAGGCGGGTGTTCTCGGGCAGGGCCGTCCGTGCGCTGCCCCCGAGGAGCCCGGCCGGGCCGCGCAGCAGCCGCGTGACGAGGGACGTCGACAGGGTCTCGCCGGCGGGCAGGAACACGGGGTCCTCGACCAGGCGGCTGCGCGAGGCGTCCAGGAAGAACAGCGAGACGGGCTGGTAGGTCGACTCGAAGAACCGCTGCTCGACCAGCAGGCCGTCGGGAGGGTTGGCGATGCGCCACTGCCCGTCGACGCGCACCAGGCGCCAGATGGACTCGCGCGTCACGCCGCCCTTGCCGGCGTAGCGTCCGCGGGCGTCGAGCGTCGCGTCGACCGACAGCGACAGCGTGGCCGTGGCCTCGTCGGTGCCCACCTCCGCGGTGGCCCGCGGACCGCGGTAGACCGTCGTCCCGGCGTCGGGACGCCAGGTGCGTGCCGCGTCGGGCGACAGGTACTCGGTGGCGACGTCGACGCTGACGGGGAACGCCAGCATCGCGTCGAGGTAGCCGTAGACGACGTCGGTGGGGCTGGCCCCCGCGGACGGCCCGGGCGGCTCGTACCGCACCGAGGGCCCGGTGTCGACGACCCCGTCGTCGATGGTGTGGACGACGCCCGACTCGGGGATGCTGACGCATCCGGCGGTGGCCAGGACGAGCACGAGCGCGAGCGCGGCGCGGACCCTCATCGGCGCACCTCGACCTGGGCGTACTGGACCGGGACGAGCGGCAGCGGCGAGCGGACGAGGTCCTCGCCGACGCGGCTCGGCAGCGTCAGGCGGAACTGGGCGCCACGTCCCGGCTCGCCCCAGGCCTGGAGCCAGCCGCCGTGGAGCACGGCGTCCTCCTGCGAGATCGCCAGGCCGAGGCCGGTGCCGCCGCGGGTGCGCTCGCGCGCCGGGTCGGCGCGCCAGAAGCGGTTGAACACCAGCTGCGACTGGCCGGGCTCGAGCCCGACGCCGTGGTCGCGGACGGCGAGCGCGACGGCGTCGTCGGAGTGGCCGACGAGCAGCTCGACCCGCTCCGAGCCGGAGTAGTGGATGGCGTTGACCACCAGGTTGCGCACGATGCGCTGGACGCGGCGGACGTCGACCTCCGCGGTCGCGGGGCCGTCGCGGTTGACGACGGTCAACGTGACGCCGTGGCGCTCGGCGAGCGTCCCGTAGTACTCCACGACGCGGTGGGCGAGATCCACCAGGTCGGCCTGCTCGACCTCCAGGCGCGCGGCGCCGGCGTCGAAGCGGCTGATCTCGAGCAGGTCGGCGAGCAGGGCCTCGAACCGGTCGAGCTCGTTCTGCAGCAGCTCGGCCGAGCGTGCCGTCAACGGGTCGAAGCCCTCGCGGGCGTCGAACAGCACGTCGGCGGCCATCCGCACGGTGGTGAGCGGGGTGCGCAGCTCGTGCGACACGTCCGAGACGAAGCGGTGCTGGACGCGCGACAGCTCCTCGAGCTGGCGGATCTGCTTCTGCAGGCTGGTGGCCATCTGGTTGAACGACTCGCCGAGTCGCGCGAGGTCGTCCTCGCCGCGCACGTGGATGCGTTCCTCCAGGCGCCCGGCGGCGAGCCGCTCGGCGATGCGGCGCGCCAGGCGCACGGGCGTCACGACCTGACGGGTGACCAGGAACGCGATGCCACCGACGAGCACCACGAGCGCGAGCCCCGCGTAGAGCAGGGCGCGGGTGACGAGGTCGAGCGTGCGCTGCTGGTCCGACATCGAGAACAGGTAGTACAGCGTGTAGGCCTGGTCGGTGCTCGGCAGCTGCACCTGGCGGCCCACCACCACGGCCGGCTCGGAGCTGCCGCTGCCGAGGAGGTCGAGGCTGGTGTACGTCCAGCGGATCCCGGGCGACTCGGCGACCTCACGCGTGAGGCGGTCGGGGATGCTGGACGGCTCGACCTCGGCCGAGGCCCGGACCCCCGCCTCGGGCGAGGCGGTGCCGTCGGCCTGCAGCGGCCCCTCGAGCACCACCTCGTACGACCGCGGCGAGCCGCTGCGCGAGGTCAGGCTGTTCACCAGCTGGGTGAGCACCTGCGACTGCCCGTTGGAGTCGCTGACCACGCTCGCGTCCAGCTCCTCCTGCGCGTTGTCGAAGCCGGCGCGGGCCTCGGCGACGGCGACCGTCTGGCGGCCCTCGACGAGCCCGTCGGCCACCTGCTGCAGCAGGGCCCAGCCGACGAGCACGATCACGAGCGCGCTGAGCAGGACCGTGGAGAGCACCACCCGCGCCTGCAGCGAGCGGCGCCACAGCCCGAGCAGCGCCGCGGGAAGCCGCAGCACCGAGCGCAGCACCGACCTCACCTGTGCCTCAGGACGCCGAGGCGCCGGCCTTGTAGCCCACGCCGCGCACGGTCAGGACGATGCGCGGGTTCTCGGGGTCGTGCTCGATCTTGGAGCGCAGGCGCTGCACGTGGACGTTGACCAGCCGGGTGTCGGCCGCGTGCCGGTAGCCCCAGACCTGCTCGAGCAGGACCTCGCGGGTGTAGACCTGCCAGGGCTTGCGGGCCAGGCAGAGCAGGAGGTCGAACTCGAGCGGGGTGAGCGACAACGGCACGCCGTCACGGGTGACGCTGTGCCCCGCCACGTCGATCTCGACGTCGCCGATCGCCAGCACCTCGGGCGCCTCGTCCTCGGTGCGACGGACGCGGGCCCGGATGCGGGCGATCAGCTCCTTGGGCTTGAACGGCTTGACGACGTAGTCGTCGGCGCCGGACTCCAGGCCCAGGACGACGTCGAGGGTGTCGCTGCGTGCCGTGAGCATGACGATCGGCACGCCGGACTCGGCACGGATCTGCTTGCAGACGTCGATGCCGTCGATGCCGGGCAGCATCAGGTCGAGCAGGACCACGTCCGGCCGGAACGACCGGAACGCGGCCACCGCGTCGGTGCCGTTGGTGCACACCGACGTCTCGAAACCCTCGGTGCCGAGGACGATGGTGAGCATCTCGGCGAGGGAGCGGTCGTCGTCCACCACCAGGACGCGACCACTACCGCTCACCGGGACGTCTCCATGTCGACGAGCCTAGCGCCGTGCCAGAACTCAGTAGCGGTACGCGTCGGACTTGTACGGTCCGGCGACGTCGACGCCCAGGTACTCGGCCTGCTGCTTGCTCAGCTCGGTGAGCTCGACGCCGAGCGCCGACAGGTGCAGGCGCGCGACCTCCTCGTCGAGGTGCTTGGGGAGCACGTGGACGCCCAGGGGGTACTCGTCGGCCTTGGTGAACAGCTCGACCTGCGCGAGGACCTGGTTGGTGAAGGAGTTCGACATCACGAACGAGGGGTGGCCCGTCGCGTTGCCGAGGTTGAGCAGACGGCCCTCCGACAGCACGATGACCTTCTTGCCGTCCGAGAACTCCCAGACGTCGACCTGCGGCTTGATCGTCGTGCGCGTGACGCCGGCGAAGCGCTCGAGGCCGGCCATGTCGATCTCGTTGTCGAAGTGACCGATGTTGCCCAGGATCGCCTGGTGCTTCATGTTGCCGATCTGCTCGGCGCTGACGACGTCCTTGTTGCCCGTCGCGGTGATGATGATGTCGGCCTCGGAGACGACCGAGTCGAGCGTGGCGACCTGGTACCCGTCCATCGCGGCCTGGAGCGCGCAGATGGGGTCGATCTCGGTGACGATGACGCGGGCGCCCTGGCCGCGCAGCGCGTCGGCGCAGCCCTTGCCGACGTCGCCGTAGCCGCAGACCACGGCGACCTTGCCGCCGATGAGGACGTCGGTGGCGCGGTTGATGCCGTCGATGAGCGAGTGGCGGCAGCCGTACTTGTTGTCGAACTTGGACTTGGTGACCGAGTCGTTGACGTTGATCGCCGGGAACAGCAGCGTGTTGTCGCGCATGCGGTCGTAGAGGCGGAGCACGCCGGTGGTGGTCTCCTCGCTGACGCCCTTGATGGCGGCGGCGATGGTGGTCCAACGCTGGGGGTCCTCGGTCAGGGACCGGCCCAGGACCTTGAGGACCTCCTTGAGCTCGGCGTTGTCGGTCGAGTCCGGCGGCGGGACGACGCCCGTCTTCTCGTACTCGACGCCGAGGTGCACGAGCATCGTGGCGTCGCCACCGTCGTCGAGGATCATGTTGGCGGGCTCACCGGGCCAGCGCAGGATCTTCTCGGCGCACTCCCAGTACTCGGCCAGGGTCTCGCCCTTCCAGGCGAAGACCGGCACGCCGGCGGGCGCGTCGGCGGTGCCGCCGCGGCCCACGACGACGGCCGCGGCGGCCTCGTCCTGGGTGGAGAAGATGTTGCAGCTGGCCCAGCGGATGTCGGCACCGAGGTCGACGAGCGTCTCGATGAGCACCGCGGTCTGCACGGTCATGTGGAGCGACCCGGCGATGCGGGCGCCCTTCAGCGGCGCGGCGTCGCGGTAGCGATCGCGCATCGCCATCAGGCCCGGCATCTCGTGCTCGGCGAGCTCGATCTGGGCGCGGCCGGCGGGGGCGAGTGAGAGGTCAGCAACCTTGAAGTCCATGGGCACGAGGATAACGGTGGCCGACTACACCCTCGGCCCGCTCGCGTAGAACCGGGGTCCACATTGTGGTCTGGGTCACATGCTGCTGGACGGTCCCTGCAGGCCGACGCCGAGGTACACCGCGGCGTACGTGCCGCGCGTCAGCAGGCTCGCGTACCTGGCCATCTCCGAGCCGTGGTCGGCGGTGAGCACCTCGACCCGCACCCCGCCCCGCTCGGCGGCCGCGCGCAGGGAGCCCAGCTGGGCCCGGACGTCGGCGTCGTCGGTGCCGTCGTCGACCACGACCAGGACGGGACGCGCGAGGTCGGGTCCGTCCTCGAAGGGGTCGGCGAACAGGTCGCGGGGCGCGGCGCCGTCGAGCACCGGCAGCAGGTGGTCGGCACCGTCGGCGACCGCGGCACGTCCGGTGGCCGCCCGCACCGACTCGGCCACGCGGCGAGCCACCCGCGCGGCGAGCACCGAGCCGCCCCAGAGCAGCGGCACGTCGTCGCCGATGCCGAGGGCGATCTCCTTGGCGGGGTTCTGCGACAGGTCGAGGAACGGCGACGACGCGGACGCGACGGCGTCCAGGGCGTCGGCGACCCCGTCGGCGTCGACCTCGGGGCCGAGGCCGAGCCGTCGGACGGCACGCAGCACCGCGACCGTGGCGGGCAGGGCGTCGCCGGTGGTCACCGGCAGGACGGTGGTGTCGCGTCCCGCCGCGAGGTCGGCCAGCTCGGAGTGCTCGTCGCAGGCCACCAGCAGCGTGCAGCCGCGGCGGATCGCCTCGGAGACGGCGCCGGTGACGCCCGGGTCGCGCTCGCCGCCGGGCGCGAGCACGACGACGAGGTCCAGCGCGCCGGCCCAGCCGGGCAGCCGCGGCCCGGACCACGCCACGAACGGCACGGGGCACCACGGCTCCAGCACCGCGCGCAGCAGGCGGGCGTCGGGGCCGACGGCCACCACCGCTCGCGGTCGCGTGTCGACGTCGAGCGCCGCGACGGCCGCGGCGGTGGCGTCGACCTCGCGGCGCACGCGGGCACCGGACTCGGCGAGCCGCCGCAGGACGGGGTCGGCCGCGGCCAGCGCGTCGGGGTCGTCGAGGCGGGTGTCGTCGAACACGGCGTCAGGCTCCCGCCGACGGGGCGTCCACGCGCCGCGCCTCGGCGGCCACCATCACGGGCACGCCGTCGCGGACGGGGTAGGCCAGGGCGCACGCGCTGCAGTGCAGCTCGCCGGCGTCGTCGTCGACCGCCGGGCGGGTGCGGCAGCCGGGGCACACCAGGATCTGCAGGAGCAGCGGCGAGAGGGTCATGACGGGTCCCGCAGCACGCGCAGGTGACCCCCGCGGCGGCCCGGGTCACGGCCGGGCTCGGGCTCGGGCGGGGTGGGGCGGCGCGGCGGCGCGGCCGCCTCGCGCACGGCGTCGGCGAGCGCCTCGAGGTCGTCGTGGGTGGGCCCGCTGGCGGACGCGTCGGGGGCCAGGCGCAGCACCTCCCAGCCGACGGGCGCCGACAGCCGCTCGGCGTGCTGCTCGCACAGGTCGTAGCTGTGGGGCTCGGCGTAGACGGCCAGCGGACCCAGCACGGCGGCCTGGTCGGCGTAGTTGTAGGTGAGCGTCCACACGGCCGGTCGGCTGCACGCGGTGCGGGTGCAGCGGCGCGCGGTTCTCACGGTCGCAGGCTAGCCCGGCGGTCCTCGTGGGGGTCGTTAGGCTCACCGCGTGACGTCGTCCCACCCGTCCCCGCAGGGACCGCGCCGCGGACGCATGCGCGAGCGTCGCGGCCGCGGCAAGCGCGGACCCCTGACGCTCGCCGGCCCCCTCGCCCCCGCCGGCACCCCCCTCCCGCTGTCGCGGCGCGAGGAGTTCGACCAGGTCGTGCTCGACGCCGTCGACCGCCTGCGCCCGCGGTGGGAGTCCCACCTCGCGTCGCTCGAGATCGCCGTCGAGGACGCCCCCGACGTCGGCCCCGGATGGACCGGCTCGGAGGTGCAGATGGTCATCGTCGTCCCCGCCGACCCGGGCGGCGTCTCCCGCGTCGTCGTCTACCGGATGCCGATCGTCACCCGCGCCCCCTCCGGCGACCCCCTCGCCGACCTCGTCCTCTCCGAGCTCGTCGAGGAGCTCGCCGTCCTCTGGCACGAGGACCCCGACGACGTCGACCCCCGCGGCGACCTCTAGCCCCCTCCCCCTCCCCCGGTGCGCCGAGTGGCGCAAATCCGGGCCGACACGCCGACCGGCGGCCCGGATTTGCGCCACTCGTGCGCACGTTTGCGCCACTCGGCGGCCCGGATGCCGAGCGGCGCACGTTCGTCGGTCACCGGGAGGTGGAGCGACCATCGTGCGCCGCTCGGCGGACGGTCTGCGCCGCTCGGCGCACGCGGGCCGGTCCTCGACGCTGTTCCGTCCGCGACCACGACCGCGAGTGGCGCAGAACCCGACCCGAGTGGCGCAAAGTCGGGCCCGCCGTCGGCGTGTCGCCCCGGATTTGCGCCACTCGGCGGAGAAGGGGGCGGGAGGAGAAGGGGGCGGGGTGTCAGGGAAGGGGGGAGACGGCGGGGGCGGCGACGACGCCGGGGGCGGAGCGGAGGGGGACGACGCTGACGCCGCCGGAGCCGCGGACGACCGCGGCGGCGTGGACCGGGACGTCGCCGGGGTCGAGGACGAGGGAGACGACGGCACCGGCCTCGCCCTCCAGGGCGCCGGCGGCCGAGGGGTCGAGCGCGACGCTGGCGCCGGCAGGCACCTGCACGCGTCCGCGGGCCACCTCCTCGCCGGCCGCGTCGTACCCGCGCACGGCGACGGTGGAGGCGGGGGCGTCGTCGGCGGCGCTGAGCTGGACGGTCACCGTGGCCGAGCCCGACCCGACGGGGACGGCGACCGGGACCGCGACGGGCGCGCGAGCCTCGGGCGTGGCGGCGGTGTGGACGGCGTCGTCGCCCACGCGGCTCTCGAGCCCGCCCGTGACGGGCTCGGTGGAGGTGAGTGCGACGCCGAACGGGGCGGCGGAGACCGAGCCGGGGAGGTCGATCGAGGCGATCCCGGCAGCGGGCACCTGCAGCTCCTCGGCGCCGCGGGGCGCGTACCGGCCGTCCGGGCCGAGCACCTCGACCTGCACCGTGGCGGTGCGCGGGCCGGGGTTGGCGACGGTCAGCGACCGCGAGTCGGCGCCGCGCAGGCCGCCGGGGACCACCTGGCGGCGTGAGGGTGACGCGGCGGCGGGCACCCAGTCGGTGCCGGGCTGGGCGTCGGCCGAGACGGCCGAGTCGAGCAGGGCGGCGCCCACCGCGCCGCGGCGGGTGACGACCTCGACCGCGACGTCGTCCGTCCCGGCGGCGAGGTCGTCGAGGGCCACCTCGCGGGTGGCGCCCGGGTCGACGACGACGCCCGCGCCGCCGACCGTCTCGATCTCGCCGTCGGCTCCGTGGAGGGAGACGTCGACGACCGCGGGCCCCTCGCCGGGGTTGGCGAGGACGAGCGTGCCGGCACGCTCGGCCGAGGTGCCCGCCCCGACGAACCAGCGGTCGCGGGCCGGGGCCGCGCAGTCGGCGGCGGCCAGTCCGCCGCCGAGCCCCGCGGGCGCGACGGCCGCGGTCAGGCCCACCGCGCCCGGGGCGAGCGAGCCGCGTGCCCCGAGCGCGACGGCCAGGGCGTCCGAGGACGGGACGGTCGTGCTGGTCCAGGCGCCGGGCTCGGCGCCGGTGACCGCGGCGACCTCTCCCCCACCGGGCAGGACGCGGGCGGTGCGGGTGCCGTCGCCCTCGCGGCGCACGCCGACGTCGGCCGACCCGGTGACCAGGCCGACCTGGTCGGGCCGACGCTCGCCCACGCCGGGCACCGGGCAGGTGGTGGACACCGTGGTGACGGCGGTCGGCGACGGTGCCGCGGCGGGCTCGTCGGGCGTGGCACCCCGCAGGGACGACACGCCGAGCAGCAGCGCGGCGACGAGCACGACGACGACGGCCAGGAGCAGCGGGCGGCGGTCGACCGGGGCCGACGCGCGTCGCGGCTCGACGCGGACGCGGCGGCCACCACCGGGGCTGGGGGTGCTCATCGGAGCCTCCGGCGACGTCCGGGCAGGGCGAGGACGACCACCACGAGCACGACGAGCAGGTGCAGCCAGGCGCCGGCGACCGACCACGCCGAGGACGACTCGTCGGGCGTCGCGACGTCGACGTCGGACGCGACGGTCCACACCCGCGAGTCGGGGTCGGGGCTGCCCGACGGCTCGAGGCCGGCGATCGCGTCCAGGCTCGAGACGACGGCCTCGTCGGCCGGCGCCCGGACGTAGACCGCGCCGATGCCCCGCCGCGCGAGTCCGTCGACGACCGTCGGCGAGGGATCGGACACCATCTGCGCGACGAGGGCCTCGGTGGCCTGCTCGCGGTCGGTGTCGAGCGGCACCGACTCCTCGCCGAGCCGGGGCCCGTCGCCGCGGACGACCTCGAAGCCGATGCCGTCGGCGCGGTCGCCCTCGAGCACGAGCGTGGCCTCGCCGGCGGCGGCACGGTCGACGAGGTACGCCGGGACGTCGGTGGCCGAGCCACGGGCGAGCGGGTCGGCGTCACCGCGCACGACCCACCAGCCGGCGGTCAGGACGGGGGCGAGCAGCGCGAGCACGGCGACGACGGGGACGACGCGGTCGAGCGCGGTCGGCTGACGGCGCGAGCGCGACTCGCGCCAGCCGTCGACCGCGAGCGCCGCGGCGAGCGCCAGGGCCCCGGCCCAGACCAGCGCGGGCAGGCCCACCCACGCCGGTGCCGACGTGGCGGTGCCGGGCACGTCGAAGCGGGTTCCCGCTCCGAGCACGGCCACGGCGAGGCCGACGAGCCCGACGGCCCAGGCCGAGAGGACGGCGGTGCGACGGTCGGCGCGCAGGAGGGCGAGCAGACCGGCGAGGACCACGCCGAGCGCGATCCAGGCCGGGGCCGATCCGGGTCCGCCTGCGCGTCCCACCAGCAGGTCGAGCACGGACGGGTCGAGCGACCCGACGCCGGCGTCGACGCGTCCGGCCTCCCACCACCACGTGCCGGGTGCGAGCACGCGCTGCCAGGTCCAGGGCCCGACGGCGGCGAGGGGCACCAGCGCGACGACCGCGAGCAGCTCGAGCCGCCGCCCCGACCACAGGACGCTGGCCGCCACGAGCACCGCCGGCACGCTCAGCCAGAACGCGACCGGGGCGAACGCCGTCGCCAGCGCGATCCAGGCGGCGACGCGCACGGCCCGCTGCCAGCCGGGCTCCTCGAGCAGGGCCAGCACCGCACCGACCACCACGGGCGCGACGACCACCGCGACGAGGGTGCCCAGACGCCCCTGCGCGACGGCCCCGACGGCCACCGCGCCGAGGGCCCAGGTGAGGGCGAACCAGGCCTGCATCCAGGCCGAGACCAGCAGGCGCGTGGCGAGCCGGTGCGCCGTGAGCGCGGCGAGCGGCACGGCGCCGACGACCAGCAGGTCGACCACCAGGCCCGGGTGCCCCCACACCACGGTGGCCGGAGCGGCGAGGGCGAGGACGAACGAGGGGCCGGATCCGCCCAGGAACAGCGACCACCAGTCGCCGGCCGAACCCGGTGACGCCGGTAGCGCGCCGCCCACGAGCGACCCGGACCCCACCAGGCCACGGGCCGCGGCGAGCGAGGCGAGGACGACCACGAGCATCGTGAAGAACCACGGACGACGCGCCCAGACGGGTCGGTCGTCGTCGGGCACCTCGGCGCCGAGCTCGTCCAGGCCACGCGCCTGCACCCGTCGTCCGGGGGTGGACGCGCGGCGTCCGGTGGACTCGACGGGCACCGGACGCACCAGGGCGGTGACGACGTCGACGAGGGAGTCCAGGCCGTGCTGGTAGGGCTGGGCGGGCGAGGGCAGCAGCTCGCGCACGGCCGCGGGCGGGACGGTGGCCGTCGCCGCGCGTCGTCGGCGGGCGGCGAACATCTCGCCCGGTCGGCGGTAGACCGCGAGCATGCCGAGCAGCTCGTCGCGGGCCTCGGTGGGCGCCTTGGCGACCAGCAGCGCCAGCACCCGCAGCAGCGAGCCGAGGAACAGCCGCACCGACTGCCAGGCGAAGCCCGCCGGGCTCGCGTTGGCCAGCAGCGTGAAGAGCGCGGCGCGGCGCTGCTCGCGGGCAGGCGTGCCGGGGAGGCCGTCCTCGCGCAGCGACCGCGACGCGGCCTCCAGGTGGAAGACCACCGCGCGGGGCGCGACGCGGACGCGGAGCCCGGCGCGGCTGACGCGCCAGCCGAAGTCGACGTCGTCGCCGTACCGCGGGAGTGCGGGGTCGAAGCCGCCGAGCGCGTCCCAGGCCTCGCGTCGCACGAGCATGCCGGCGCTGCCCACGGCCAGCACGTCGCGGGGACGGTCGTGCTGCCCCTGGTCGGGCTCACCCCGCTCCAGGCCGGTCTCGCGGTGGCCGGTGCCCGTCAGCGTGACGCCGACCTCGACCAGGCGGCGCAGCGACGGCCACTCGCGGACCTTGGGCCCGACGACCGCGACGTCGTCGGCGCGCGTGGCCTCGTCGAGCAGGCAGGCGAGCGCGTCGGGATCGGGCGCGCAGTCGTCGTGCAGCAGCCAGACCCAGTCGGCCGGCCGCGCGCGGTCGAGCCCGACCTGCACGGCGGCGCCGAAGCCGGAGCCGGCCGGCGCGTTCAGCACCGGGTGCCCGGGCAGCCTGGCGGTGACCAGGTCGGGGCTGCCGTCGGAGGAGCCGACGTCGACCACGACGAGCTCGTCAGGTGCGTGCGACTGCGCGGCGAGCGCGTCCAGGGCCGCGGGGATCCACCGGGCGCCGTCGGACAGCACCAGGACCGCGGTGACCGTGGGAGGGTCGAGTCGCCAGGCGCCGTCCTGCTGGACCTCGTCCTCGAGGACGTCGATCATGCGGCGGCAGCACCTCGTGGCTCGGGGAAGCGGACGGGAGGCCTCGCGAGGCCGTCCGTCAGCCTACCCGGCGTTCTGAGCCCGTTGGTCTGACGTCTGAGCGCGTGACTGGCAAGGCGCGGCGGCGAAGGCGAACCGGTGTTGTTCGTCGAAGCCGGCAGCAACGCCGCCAGGTGCGTGCCCAGGCGTCAGACCGCTCGCTTCTTGAGCTTGCGGCGCTCACGCTCGGACAGCCCGCCCCAGATGCCGAAGCGCTCGTCGTGCTCGAGCGCGTACTCCAGGCAGCTGCCACGGACGTCGCACGTGAGGCACACGCGCTTCGCCTCGCGCGTGGATCCGCCCTTCTCGGGGAAGAACGCCTCCGGATCGGTCTGCGCGCACAAGGCGCGTTCCTGCCAGCTCATCTCTTCGGCGTTGATGTCGATCAGCTCGAGCTCGGCTTCCACGACGATCGCCTCCTGACCCCTGTAGTGACCCCGTCTCGTCCGTATCGGAACGACACGAGTGAAATTACATGCCCGTCAATGCCTCTGCGTCAAGCCGAACAGTGGTATTCACCCAACTCGCCGCGCTGCTCCAATCGTGGTAGGAGCAACGCGGCGAGGGTGGGTGCGGGTGGTTCAGCGGTTGCCGGGGTTCCACCATCCGGAGGGTCCGTCGGTGTCGTCGCCGTCACGCGCGGGTGTGTCGTCGCTCACGTGCTCGCCCTCGGCGGGCGTCTCGGGAGCCGGCTCGTCGGCGCCGATCGCGTCGAACTGGGAGGTGGCGTCGACCGGGTCGGGCTCGGCGGCGGGGGTCGTCTCGGGCGACGTGTAGTCGCTCGAGGTGTACTCCGTCGAGGAGTAGTCCGTCGACGAGTAGTCGGTGCCGCTGCCGTACTCCTGCGACTGCACCGGCTCGCCCCACGACGGCGCGGCGGGCGTCGACGGCTGCTCGGGCTGGCCCCAGCCGCCGTACTCCTGCGACTGCACCGGCTCGCCCCACGAGGGAGCGGCGGCCTGCTGGCCCTGGTCCTGCTGGCCCCACCCGGGCTGCGGCTGGCTGTAGTCCTGCTGGGCGTAGCCCTGCTGGCTGTAGTCCTGCTGCGCGTACCCCTGCTGGCTGTAGTCCTGCTGGCTGTAGTCCTGCTGCCCGTGGTCCTGCGAGGCGGGCTCGCCCCACGACGGCGCGGACGGCTGGGCCTGCTGCTCGGGCTCGTGCTGCTGCTCGGGCTGGCCCCAGCCACCGGTCGCGGCACCGGCCGCACCCCCGGCGGCAGCGCCACCGGCAGCGGCGCCCCAGCCCTGCTGGCCGCCCTGCTGCTGCGGCTGGCCCCAGCCCTGCTGGCCGCCCTGCTGCGGGTGCTGGCCCTGCGGCTGGCCCCAGCCCTGCTGGCCGCCCTGCTGCTGCGGCTGGCCCCACGGGTTGCCCTGGCCGGGCTGGCCGCCCCACTGCTGCTGCGGCGGCGCGATGGCGCGGACCGGCTTGGGCAGGGAGCTGAAGGACGCGAAGGTCACGTAGGCCGCGATGATCGCCAGGGCCCAGTAGCTGAGGATCGAGAAGGTGCCCGCGAGCTTGCCGGCGAACGGCAGGCCGCCGAACTGGCCGAGCTGCTCGGTGGAGTCCGAGGTCAGCGCCGCGATGAAGGTGATCACCCCGAGCAGGAGCATGAGCCCGAGGACGACCAGCGCCGCCAGGCTCAGCGGTCGCGCGAGCTTCGTGGGCTCGCCCAGGTGGGTCACGAGGAGCACCGCGAGCGCCACGATGATCGTCAGCGTCGGGTCGACGAACCGGGCCGCGAGCAGCGTCGAGGTCTCGGCGAAGCCGGCGTCGAGGCCGACGTCCTTGAACAGCAGCGCGAAGGCGAGCACGAGCTGCACGGCCACGAAGGCCAGCAGGACGATGGCGATCGGCTCGCGCAGCTTCTTGGTCTGTGCGGTCACCACGGGAACTCCTCTTGGGGCGATGAAAGACGGGCCCACCCTGCCACACGCGGGGGCCGCCGCACCTTGACACGCGGGGTGCCCAGACAATGGGTCGCATGCGGATCTGCGTGCTGTCCGGTGGCATCGGTGGAGCACGGTTCACCGAGGGGCTGCGCAGCACCCTCGGGCCGGACGACTCCATCACCGTGGTGGCCAACACCGCCGACGACATCTGGCTGTTCGGCCTCAAGATCTGTCCCGACCTCGACACGGTCATGTACACGCTCGGTGGCGGCATCGACGTCGAGCGCCGCTGGGGCCGCACCGACGAGACCTGGAACGCCAAGGCCGAGCTGCAGGCGTACGGCGTGCAGCCCGACTGGTTCGGGCTCGGCGACCGCGAC
>NZ_JBMGQR010000081.1:0-18933 GCF_049059935.1 Solicola agrisoli
CTCAGCGGCCCATAGGCCCCTGAGGCACCGACAACTCTCCCGTTAGGCTGGGAGGACGCGTCCGCACCGGGCGCGAACCACGAGGAGAATCGTTGTTCGACACACTGCAGGACCGGCTCCAGGGCACCTTCAAGAACCTCCGGGGCAAGGGGCGCCTCTCCGAGGCCGACATCGACGCCACGGCACGCGAGATCCGCATCGCGCTGCTGGAGGCGGACGTCGCCCTGCCCGTGGTCAAGACGTTCGTGGCCGGCGTCAAGGAGCGCGCACGCGGCTCGGAGGTCAGCGGTGCGCTGAACCCGGCGCAGCAGGTCATCAAGATCGTCAACGACGAGCTGGTGACGATCCTCGGCGGCGAGACCCGTCGCATCCGCTACGCCAAGACCGCGCCCACCGTCATCATGCTGGCCGGCCTGCAGGGCGCCGGAAAGACCACGCTTGCGGGCAAGCTCGGCCTGTGGCTGAAGAGCCAGAACCTGTCGCCGATGCTCGTCGCGGCCGACCTCCAGCGCCCCAACGCGGTCAACCAGCTGCAGGTGGTCGGTAGCCAGGCAGGCGTCACGGTCTACGCCCCGCAGCCCGGCAACGGCGTCGGCGACCCGGTGCAGGTGGCCAAGGACGCCATCGCCGAGGCCCGACGCACCCTGCACGACGTGGTCATCGTCGACACCGCCGGACGCCTCGGCATCGACGCCGACCTGATGCAGCAGGCCGCCGACATCCGCGACGCCGTGCAGCCCGACGAGACGCTGTTCGTCATCGACGCGATGATCGGCCAGGACGCGGTGCAGACCGCGCAGGCCTTCCTCGACGGCGTCGGCTTCACCGGTGTCGTGCTGTCCAAGCTCGACGGCGACGCCCGCGGCGGTGCCGCGCTGTCGGTCGCCCAGGTCACCGGTCGCCCGGTGATGTTCGCCTCCAACGGCGAGAAGCTCACCGACTTCGACGTGTTCCACCCCGACCGGATGGCCGGCCGGATCCTCGACATGGGCGACATGCTCACCCTGATCGAGCAGGCCGAGAAGTCCTTCGACGCCGACGCCGCGGCGAAGGCCGCCGACAAGCTCAGCGGCAAGGGTGGCGACTTCACCCTCACCGACTTCATGGAGCAGATGCAGGCCGTCCGCAAGATGGGCTCGCTGTCCAAGATCATGGGGATGCTGCCCGGCATGGGGCAGTTCAAGGAGCAGCTCGCCGGCTTCGACGAGCGCGAGATCGACCGCATCCAGGCGATCATCTCGTCGATGACGCCGTTCGAGCGCGACAACCCCAAGGCCATCGACGGCTCCCGCCGCTCGCGCATCGCCAAGGGCTCCGGCACCCAGGTCAGCGACGTCAACCAGCTCGTCGACCGGTTCTTCGAGGCCCGCAAGATGATGCAGCAGATGGCCCGCGGCGGCGGCATGCCGGGGATGCCGGGCATGCCCGGGATGCCCGGTGCCGGCGGCAAGGGCAAGGGCAAGCAGGTGTCCAAGAAGGCCAAGCCCAAGCGCGGCTCGGGCAACCCCGCCAAGCGCGCCGCCGAGGCCAAGGCCGCCGCGTCCAAGCCGCAGGCCGACGGCGCCGGCGCGTTCGGGTTCGGCCAGCAGGGCAAGCCCGACCCCGACTTCGAGCTCCCGAAGGAGCTCCGCGACCTGTTGTGAGCCTCAGCGCAGCGACAGGGCGAGCAGCACGCTGCTGAGGAGTCCCGACGCGGTGCGGACGTGGTTGCCGGCGACCCAGGCCTCGAGCCAGGGTCCGAACCGCGCGGCGTCCGCGACGGGGTCCATCGACGCGAGCGCGTCGTTGCGCGGCACGTGGAACAGCACGGTCACGCCCACCACGCCGACGACGTGGACGGCCGTGGCCGTCACGACGAGCCACGCGCCGCCGGGGCGGGTCGCCAGCGCGTGCACGGCGAGCGCGACCGTGAGGGCGGCGGGCAGGAACAGCACCGTCATGAACCCGGCCGAGCGGGGTGCCGCGAGGTTCAGCTGCTGCATCGCGGCCATCCCCTGGGACGCGGGGAGCCGGGCCAGGCCCGTCGTGGTGAAGGTGGAGTAGGTCAGCAGCGCGCCGCCGGACGCGGCCGTGCCGATCGTGGTAGCCGCGGTCAGGAGTCGCCAGAGGTCGGTCATGGGCCCAGCCCACCGCACAGCGGGGAGACGGTCCATGCCTCAACGCCTCCATTCCCTTCCTGAGCGTCTCAGCGGCGGCTAGGGTCCCGGTCATGGACGTGGTCGCCGGGATGCTCGCCGCTCAGCACGCGGACGGTGCCTTCGTGCTCTGCTCCCAGGTCGTCGCGCCGTGGTCGATCCGGGTCGAGGACGGCGCGCCGCTCACCGTCGTCACCGTGACGACCGGCTCGGCGGTCGTCGCGGTCGACGGCCGCGACCCGCTCGTCCTGCGCCCCGGCGACGCCGCGGTGCTGCGCGGCGAGCGGTCCTACACCGTCGCCGATGCGGTCGGCACCACGCCGCAGGCACGCATCGGCCCGGGCCAGGTGTGCACCCGGCCCGACGGCAGCCCGCTGTCGGACTTCCGCGCCCTGGGCGTCCGTACGTGGGGCAACGCGCCCGCCGGCGTCGCCCCCGGGACGGTCCTGCTCACCGGCACATACGAGCGCGACGGCCAGGTCGCGCGACGGCTGCTGGCCGGCCTGCCCGACGCCCTCGTGGTGCGCGCCGCCGACGGAGGCCCGGCGATGGCGTCCGTGGTCGGCCTGCTCGGCGCCGAGCTGGCGCGTGACGACGTCGCGCAGAACGTCGTCCTCGACCGGCTCGTCGACCTCCTGACGGTCGCGGTCCTCCGCTCGTGGCTCGGCTCGGGTGCCGACGTCCCGGCCTGGTACGCCGGGAGCAACGCGCCGGTCGTCGGCGCCGCGCTGCAGCGGATCCACCACGAGCCCGAGCGACCCTGGACCCTCGTCGCGCTCGCCGCCGAGGCGGGGGTCTCGCGCGCGACCCTGGCCCGGCAGTTCGCCGCCGCGGTGGGGGAGCCGCCCATGGGCTACCTGTCCCGGTGGCGTCTGGACCTCGCGGCCGACCTGCTGACCTCGACCGACCTCACGGTCGACGCGATCGCGTCCCGCGTCGGGTTCGCCGGCGGGTTCTCGCTGAGTGCCGCGTTCTCGCGGCACCACGGTCGCAGCCCGACGGCGTACCGGCGCGCGTCGGCCTGATCAGTCCTCGGCGGTCATCGCCGCCGTGGCCTCGAGCACGATCGCGGTCATCGCGGACGCCGCCGCGTCCGCGTCGCCCGAGATGACGTGCTGCGCGACCTCCTGGTGCAGGCGCACCGCCTCGGGCTCGGGGTGCGGCGGCATCAGGCCGTGGTGCGTGCGGCCGCGCAGGACCGACGTCACCGGGCCGGCGAGCCCGGCGAGCATCTCGTTGCCCGACGCCTGCAGGATCACGGCGTGGAACTCGACGTCGGCGACGAGGAACGCCTCGAGGTCGCCCGACCGGGCCGTGGACGTCATCGTCAGCATGGCCGACCGGAGCCGGTCGCTCTGGTCGGCGTCGATGCGGCCGGCGGCCAGTCGCGCGGCCAGCGGCTCGATGCCGCAGCGGAGCTCGCCGAGGACGCGCAGCTGGTCGGCGCGCGCCGGCGAGTCCAGGCGCCACGCGATCAGCCGCGGGTCGAACGGGTCCCACTCGGTGCGGGGCCTGACGGTGATCCCCACGCGACGTCGCGCCGTGACCAGGCCCATGGACTCGAGCACCCGCACCACCTCGCGCACGACCGAGCGCGAGACGGCGTGCTCGTCGGCGAGCGCGTCGACCGACAGCACGGCACCCTGGGCGACGGCACCGGTGCAGACGGCGCGTCCGACCGCGTCGAGCACCTGCTCGTGGCGGGGTACGCGACGTTCGGGCGGCACGAACGCATGATGACACCTGCCCGAGTCGCTGTACAGAACTGATCATTGACGCGTCGCTCTTGTAAAAACCTGATGAATGACGAAGGATGTCCGCCATGACCCGCATCACACCCGCCCCGCTCGTCGTCGTCATGGGCATCTCCGGCACGGGCAAGACCACCGTCGGCGAGCTCGTCGCGCAGCGTCTCGGGCTGGAGTACTCCGACGCCGACGTCTTCCACCCGCAGGCCAACATCGACAAGATGTCGGCCGGCACGCCGCTCACCGACGAGGACCGCTGGCCGTGGCTCGAGGCCATCGGTGCCTGGCTCGCCGAGCGCGACGCGACCGGTGGCGTGGTCAGCTGCTCGGCCCTGCGCCGTGCGTACCGCGACGTCCTGACGGGCGCCGCGCCCCGCGCGCGCTTCCTGCACCTCGACGGCGACATCGAGCTGATCCGTGAGCGCGTCGCCCACCGCTCGGGCCACTTCATGCCCGTCTCGCTGCTGGAGTCGCAGAAGGACACCCTCGTGCCCCTGGGCGACGACGAGCCCGGCCTGCGGGTCGACGTCGCCGACAGCCCCGACCAGATCGCCGACGCGTTCCTCGCCGACCTCGAGCAGCACGCGTCCACGCACACCGAAGGAGCCTGAGGTGGACCTGTCCTCCCTCGTCCGCGCCGCCGACGACACCATCACCCCCACGGGCGGCACCGGCCAGCTGGTCACCGCCGCGCTCGTGGGCATGGCGGTCATCGTCGTGCTGATCACCGTCGCCAAGCTGCACCCGTTCCTCAGCCTGACGATCGGCTCGCTGGTCACCGGCGCGGTGGCCACCCAGGCGCCGGCCGACACGATCGAGCAGTTCAGCACGGGCGTCGGCGACACGGTCGCGGGCGTGGGCATGCTGATCGCGCTCGGCGCGATGTTCGGCAAGCTGCTGGCCGACTCCGGCGGCGCCGACCAGATCGTCGACACGATCGTCGGACGCTCCAGCCAGCGGACGCTGCCGTGGGCGATGGCCGGCATCGGCGCCCTGATCGGCCTGCCGATGTTCTTCGAGATCGGCCTCGTGCTGCTGATGCCGGTGATCTTCCTGGTGTCCCGCCGCTCGGGCCTGTCGCTGCTCAGCATCGGCATCCCCGCGCTGGCCGGGCTCTCGGCGATGCACGGCTTCGTACCCCCGCACCCCGGGCCGCTCGCGGCGATCGCCACCGTCGACGCCGACCTCGGCATCACGCTCGGGCTCGGCATCCTGGTGGCGATCCCGGTCATCGTCATCTCCGGACCGCTGTTCGCGCGCTTCCCCGCGAAGTGGGTCGACGTCCCCGCACCCGAGCTGTTCGAGTCCGACCGCGAGACGCGCGACCGCCGCCCGGCCTTCGGCATCACGGTCGCGACGGTGCTGCTCCCCGTCGTGCTGATGATGGGCAAGGCCGTCGCCGACATCTTCGCCGCGGAGGGCAACGTCGTGCGCCAGGCGCTCGACTTCATCGGCACGCCGCTCGTCGCGCTCCTGCTCGCCACCCTCGTGGCCATGTTCACGCTCGGCCGCGGTGGCGGCATGAGCAACAAGGAGCTCGGCGACACGATCTCGTCCTCGCTGCCTCCCATCGCGGGCATCCTGCTCATCGTCGCCGCCGGTGGCGGCTTCAAGCAGACCCTCGTCGGCACCGGCATCGCGCAGCTGATCGGCGACGCCATCCAGGACAGCGGCATCTCGGTGCTGCTGCTCGCGTGGCTCGTCGCCGTCGTCATCCGCCTGGCCACCGGCTCGGCCACCGTCGCGACCATCACGGCCGCGACGATCATGGCGCCGCTCACCACCGGCATGGGCACCGGCGAGGTCAGCCTGCTCGTGCTGGCGATCGGCGCCGGGTCGGTGTTCTTCTCCCACGTCAACGACGCGGGCTTCTGGCTGGTCAAGGAGTACTTCGGCCTGACGGTCGGCCAGACGATCAAGAGCTGGTCGGCGATGGAGACGGTGATCTCGGTCAGCGGTCTCGGCGTCGTGATGCTGCTCGGCGTGTTCGTCTGACCTGCCTCAGACCTTCTCGCCGAAGGGGTCGTGCTCGGCGAGGAGCTTGTCGACGCGGGCCTGGTCGACGCGGCTGACCATCGCCGAGCGCTCGTCGTTGTCGCGCACGACCTTGGCGAGGGTGAAGCTCGACGTCACGAGGTAGAGGGCGCCGAGGCCGAGGAAGGCCCGGGTCCACGGGTCGACCTCGAGGTAGCAGACGCCGAGGACGACCGCGACGAGCGCGACCGCGAAGGAGAGGGCAGCCTGCGCGTAGAAGGCGACGGTGTTCTTGCTGTTGCTCGGTGTGAGGTTCATGGCAGCAGCGTCCTCCCGCGCGGGCGGCCCGCGTACCCGTCCACGTACCCAGGTCGGGGGCGCCCCCGTACTCACCCCACCCAGGTACCGCGATCCGCCGATCCCCGCGCACCGGTCCGCCGATCCGTGCGACGCGGACCGACGGATCGATGGACGGGGATCGGCGGATCGCGGTGGGGTGCGCAGGGGTGACGGAAGTCAGGTGCCTCGTGCAACCGTCGCAGGTACCGTGACGAGGTGCTCCTCGCCCTCGTCCGCCGCCACGCGGGCCCCTACCGCTGGTCCATCGCCCTGGTCGTGGTGCTGCAGCTGGTGCAGACGCTGGCCAACCTCTACCTGCCCGGCCTGAACGCCGACATCATCGACACCGGCATCGTCCAGGGCGACACCGGCTACATCCTGCGCACCGGCGGGATCATGCTCGCGGTCACCCTCCTGCAGGTGGTCTGCGCGATCGTCGCCGTCTACTGGGGAGCGCGCACCGCGATGGCGCTCGGACGCGACCTGCGCGCGTCGGTCTTCGGGGCGGTCGGCGGGTTCGGCAGCCGCGAGGTCAACGCGTTCGGCGCCCCCACGCTGATCACCCGCTGCACCAACGACGTCCAGCAGGTGCAGCTGCTGGCGTTCCTCACCTTCACCATGCTGCTCGCGGCCCCGGTCATGTGCGTCGGCGGCATCGTGCTGGCCGTCCACCAGGACGTGGGCCTGTCGTGGGTGCTCGCGGTGGCCCTGCCGGTGCTGGTCGCCGTGGTGGTGGGGGTCGTGGCCAGGATGCGGCCGCAGTTCCGCCTGATGCAGGGGCGGATCGACGACATCAACCGCGTCATGCGCGAGCAGATCAAGGGTGCCCGCGTGATCCGCGCGTTCGTCAAGGACGAGCACGAGCGCGCCCGCTTCGAGGACGCGAACGACGCCTACCGCGACGTCGCGATCGCCGTGGGCAGGCTGATGGCGCTGCTGTTCCCCGCGGTCATGCTCGTGGTGAACGTGTCGAGCGTCGCGGTGCTCTGGTTCGGCGGCCAGCGCGTCGCCGACGGCACCCTGGCCGTCGGCACCCTGACGGCCTACCTGGCCTACCTCGTCCAGATCCTCGTCTCGGTGATGATGGCGACCTTCTTCTTCATGCTGCTGCCCCGCGCCGAGGTCGCGGCCGAGAGGATCACCGAGGTGCTCGACACCGAGCCCACCCTCGCCGAGCACCCCGGCGCGTCGGACGTCCCGGTGACGCGCGGTGCCGTCGACGTCCGCGCCGCCACCTTCGCCTACCCGGGCGCCGAGCACCCCGTCCTGCACGACGTCGACCTGGTGGCGCGACCCGGCGAGACGACCGCCGTCATCGGGTCCACCGGGTCGGGCAAGTCGACCCTGCTGCGCCTCGTGCCGCGGCTGCTCGACGTCACCGACGGCGTCGTCGAGCTCGACGGGGCCGACGTCCGCGACCTGACGCTCGAGGGCGTCCGCTCGGCCGTGGGCCTGGTGCCGCAGCAGGCGTTCCTGTTCGCCGGCACGATCGGGTCGAACCTGCGGCTCGGGCGGCCCGAAGCCACCGACGACGAGCTGTGGGCCGCGCTCGAGGTCGCCAGCGCCCGCGACTTCGTGGAGGCCTCGCCCGCGGGCCTCGACACCGAGGTCTCCCAGGGCGGCACCAACTTCTCCGGCGGGCAGCGGCAGCGTCTCGCGATCGCCCGCGCCGTGGTGCGCCGGCCGCTGGTCTACCTGTTCGACGACGCCTTCTCCGCGCTCGACTTCTCCACCGACGCCGCCGTGCGCACCGCGCTCCGCGGCGTGACGCGCGACGCCGCGGTGGTGGTGGTCGCCCAGCGCGTCAGCACGATCCGCGACGCCGAGCGCATCGTCGTCCTCGACGAGGGACGGGTGGTCGGCACCGGCACCCATGCCGCGCTGATGGACGGCTGCCCGACCTACCGGGAGATCGTGCTGTCGCAGATCAGCGAGCAGGAGGCGGCATGAGCGGCAGGGGACCCGGTGGCATGGCGGGCGGGCCGCCGTCCAAGCCCGAGCAGTTCGGCCCGACGCTGCGGCGGCTGCTGGGCCGCCTGACGACGCAGCCGCGGCTCGTCGCCGGCGTGACGGGCCTCGCCGTCGTGGGCGTGGGGCTCAGCGTGGTCGGGCCGCGCGTGCTGGGGCACGCCACCGACATCGTCTTCGACGGCTACCTCGCCAGCCGTCTGCCCGCGGGCACGTCGAAGGCCGAGGCCGTCGCCGGGCTGCGTGAGAGCGGGCAGCCGCGCGTCGCCGAGATGGTCTCGTCGGCGGACGTGCAGCCGGGCCAGGGGATCGACTTCGGGTCCCTGGGCACCGTGCTGCTGGTGGTGCTCGCGATCTACCTGCTGTCGTCGGCACTGATGTGGATGCAGGGGCGCACCACGACCCTCGTCGTGCAGCGCACCGTCGCCGGGCTGCGCACCGACTGCGAGCGCAAGCTGGCCCGGCTGCCGCTGTCGTACCTCGACAAGCGCTCGCACGGCGACATCCTGTCGCGCGTCACCAACGACGTCGACAACGTCGCGCAGTCGCTGCAGCAGACGATGAGCCAGCTGCTGACGTCGCTGCTGACGGTCGTCGGCGTGCTGGTGATGATGGTGTCGATCTCGCCGCTGCTGGCGCTGGTCGCGCTGGTGACGGTGCCCGTCGCGGGCGTGCTCACGGCCGTCATCGCCAAGCGGTCGCAGCCGCACTTCGTCCGGCAGTGGAAGGCCACCGGCGAGCTCAACGGCCACGTCGAGGAGACCTTCACCGGCCACGACCTCGTCACGGTGTTCGGACGCCGCCAGGAGTCCGCCGAGCGGTTCGCCCGCCACAACGACGACCTCTACGACGCCGCCTTCCGGGCGCAGTTCGTCTCGGGGATCATCCAGCCCACGATGATGTTCGTCTCCAACCTCGCCTACGTGGTCGTCGCCGTGGTCGGCGCCTTGCGCGTCGGGGCGGGCGCGATCAGCGTCGGGGAGGTGCAGGCGTTCGTCCAGTACTCGCGGCAGTTCAGCCAGCCCCTGACGCAGCTGGCGTCGATGGTGAACCTGCTGCAGTCGGGCGTGCGTCCGCCGAGCGCGTGTTCGCCTTCCTCGACGCCGAGGAGGAGGTGCCCGACCCCGCCGACGCCGTCCGTCCGGACGTCGTGCGCGGACGCGTCGAGTTCCGCGACGTCTCGTTCTCCTACGACCCCGACGAGCCGCTGATCGAGCACCTCGACCTGGTGGCCGAGCCGGGGCAGACGGTCGCGATCGTCGGCCCGACCGGCGCGGGCAAGACCACCCTGACCAACCTGGTGCTGCGCTTCTACGACGTGGACGCCGGCGCGATCCTGCTCGACGGCGTCGACGTGCAGGCGATGGACCGGGGTGCGCTGCGCTCCACGTTCGGCGTGGTGCTCCAGGACACCTGGCTGTTCGGCGGCACGATCCGCGACAACATCGCCTACGGCGCCGACGACGCCACCGACGAGCAGGTGTGCGCGGCGGCCGAGGCGGCGTCGGTCGACCACCTCGTGCGCACGCTGCCGCTGGGCTACGACACCGTGGTGGACGAGGAGGGCGGCGAGCTCAGCGCCGGCCAGCGCCAGCTGCTGACGATCGCCCGCGCGTTCCTCGCCGACCCCGCCGTCCTGGTGCTCGACGAGGCCACCAGCTCGGTCGACACCCGCACCGAGGCGCTCGTGCAGGAGGCGATGGGACGCCTGCGACGCGACCGCACCAGCTTCGTCGTCGCGCACCGGCTCTCGACCATCCGCGACGCCGACGTCATCGTGGTGATGGAGGACGGCCACATCGTCGAGCAGGGCAGCCACGACGACCTGCTCGCCGCTGGCGGCGCCTACCAGCGCCTCTACGCCGCCCAGTTCTCCGGCGCGCTCGTCTGAGTCAGAGAATCTGAGGTGCACGGCGCCGGGAGGGCAAGGCGCGGACGGTGAAGCTGGGCCGATGTTGCCCTGCGAACCGTCCGCAACGCCGCCCTCTGGGATGCCGTGCGCCTCAGAGGGGGCGGGAGACGTCGGCGGGGACAGTCTCGAGGTGGCCGTGCTCGATCAGGCGGGTGCGGATCTTCTCGGCGGCGCGGTCGAGCGACGCGGGGTCGGGGGAGTGGTCGACGTTGCGCACCTCGAAGTCGGCGGGCGAGAACGCCGGCCAGACGTGGATGTGCAGGTGCGGCACCTCGAACCCCTCGACGAGCACGCCGATGCGCGGCGCGTTCCACTCCAGCTGCTGGGCCTTGCCGATGGTGCGTGCGACGCGCATCAGGTGCGCCAGCAGCTCGTCGTCGGCGTCGACCCAGTGGTCCACCTCGGCGCGGGGGACCACCAGCGCGTGGCCGGGGGTGAGGGGCGCGATCGTCAGGAACGACACGCACACGTCGTCGGACCACAGGAAGCGTCCGGGGATCTCGCCCTCGATGATCCGGGTGAACAGGGTGCTCATGGCCTCATCCTGCCCCACCGGGTTGGAGACGGGCCCGCGGCTCTGGCAGAATGACACGCTGCACCGGTACCGCGACCCGACCCTCTGAAGACGGTCGCTGGCCGGTCCACCGAGCAGGCAGGCCCGCACCCCACGCGGAGACCGGCCGACTCACCCACCTCGAGCACTGCAAGGAGACACCACACTCGTGGCCGTCAAGATTCGCCTGAAGCGTATGGGCAAGATCCGCACCCCGTTCTACCGTGTCGTCGTCGCCGACTCGCGCAAGAAGCGCGACGGCAAGGTGATCGAGGAGATCGGGACGTACAACCCCAAGACCGAGCCCTCGCTCATCCACATCGAGTCCGAGCGCGCGCAGTACTGGCTCGGCGTCGGCGCCCAGCCCAGCGAGGCCGTCCAGGCCCTGCTGAAGATCACCGGTGACTGGGAGACCTTCACCGGCGAGAAGCAGACCCGCACCCTTGAGGTCGCCGAGCCCAAGCGCGACAAGACCGAGATCTTCAACGAGGCTCTCAAGGAGATCCACGGCGAGGGCGGCAAGAGCGCGTCGGCGACCACCAAGAAGGCGGCCAAGAAGTCGGCCGCCAAGGACGAGGCGGGCGACGACGAGGCCAAGGCCGAGCCGGCCGACGCCATCACCCCGAAGAAGAAGGCCGAGTCCAAGCCCGAGGCCGACGCGCCCGCGGCTGACGAGGCCAAGGCCGACGAGGCGCCCGCCGCCGAGCAGGCCGAGACCGCTCCCTCCTCGGAGGCCTGAGCACCGTGGTCGCGGACGCCATCGACCACCTGGTCAGCGGCATCGTCGACAACCCCGACGACGTCGAGGTGCAGGAGAAGAACCTGCGCCGCGGTCTGCTCTACGAGGTGCGCGTGCACCCGAGCGACCTCGGCAAGGTCATCGGTCGCTCCGGACGCACCGCGACCGCGATCCGCACCGTCGCCGGAGCCCTCGCGGGCGAGGGCGGCGCGCGGATCGACTTCGTCGACGTCGACCGCCGCCGCTGACCACGCCGCCGATGCTCGTCACGGTCGGCCGCGTCGGTCGGGCGCACGGCATCCGCGGTGACGTCCAGGTCGACGTCCGCACCGACGAGCCCGACCGCCGTTTCGCGGCGGGCACGTCGCTGCAGGCCACCCGCGCCGGCTCCACCACGACCACGGTCGTGGTGGAGTCGTCGCGCTGGCACTCCGGCCGGCTCCTCGTGCACTTCCGAGGGGTCGACGACCGCAACGCCTCCGAGGCCCTCGGCGGCCACGAGCTCGCCGTCCAGGTCGACGCCTCCGAGCGTCCCGAGGACGACGAGGAGTACTACGACCACCAGCTGGTGGGCCTGACCGCCGTCGACGCCGACGGCGACGTCGTCGGCACCGTCACCGCGGTGCTGCACCTGCCCGCCCAGGACACCCTGGCGATCACCCGCGACGGCGGCGTCGAGGTGCTGGTGCCGTTCGTCTCCGAGCTGGTGCCCGAGGTCGACCTCGGCGCCGGGCGTCTGGTCGTCGCCGACGTGCCCGGACTGCTCGACCCCGACGCGGCCGACAGCGCGGCGCCCGACGCCGCGCCCGCCGACGAGGGCTGACGTGCGCCTCGACGTCGTCACGATCTTCCCCGAGTACCTCGAGCCGCTCTCGCTGTCGCTGGTCGGCCGGGCGCGCACCCGCGGTCTGGTGGACCTCACCGTGCACGACCTCCGCGAGCACACCCACGACCGCCACCGCACCGTCGACGACACCCCCTACGGCGGCGGAGCCGGCATGGTGATGCGCCCCGAGCCGTGGGGCGAGGCGCTCGACGCGCTCGTCCCGGACGGCACCGACGCGGCGCCCGTGCTCATCGTCCCGACCCCGGCGGGCAAGCCGTTCGGCCAGGCCGACGCCGCACGGCTCGCCGCCGAGCCGTGGCTCGTGTTCGCCTGCGGACGCTACGAGGGCATCGACCAGCGCGTCCTCGACCACGCCTCCACCCGCATGCGCGTCGAGGAGGTCTCGATCGGCGACGTCGTGCTCAACGGCGGCGAGGTGGCCGTGATGGCCGTCGTCGAGGCCACCGTCAGGCTGCTGCCCGGCGTGCTCGGCAACCCCGAGTCGCTCGCCGAGGAGTCGCACGGCCCCGACGGCCTGCTCGAGTACCCCGTCTACACCAAGCCCGCGTCCTGGCGCGGGCACGACGTCCCCGACGTGCTGATGTCCGGCGACCACGGACGCGTCGCGGCCTGGCGCCGTCAGCAGTCGGTGGCCCGCACGTCCGCACGGCGCCCCGAGCTGATCGCCGACCCGCTCGTCGCACCCGTGGTCGAGCTCGCCGACGCCGACCTGCCCGAGCTGTACGTCCTGCAGCGCTGCTGCTGGGTGCAGGAGGCCCAGGCCAACCCCGGCATCACGATCCCGGCGTTGGTCGAGAGCCTCGACGACGCCCGCGCCGCGCTGGGCCGCTGGACCACCTGGGGCGTCCGTGCGTCCGGTCGCCTGGTCGGTGCCGTGCGGGGCCAGGCCGACGACGACCTGTGGCACGTCGGCCGCCTGATGGTGGCCCCCGACCACGAGGGACGCGGGCTCGGTCGCCGGCTGCTGCGGCACGCCGAGGCCGCCGCACCGACCGGCACCTCGGCCGTCGCGCTGGTCACCGGCGCGCGCAGCGAGGACAACCTCCGGATGTACCGCCGCGCCGGCTACGAGGTCGTCGAGGTCGACGACGACGAAGGCGTCGCCCACCTGCTCAAGCGGCTCTGACCTGCGACGCCGGCCACCCGCGAGCCGATTTCGTGGCGCTGGTGCGGCTGTGGCAGACTGGGACGTCGGCGCCGGCCGGTGCAGCTGCCACAGGGGCGATGCACCACTTCTGCCGCCGCGCCCCTCTCGTTCGATCTCTATCAGCACGCGGTTGACCTGTGGCACCTGCGAGGAAGAGCCTTCCATGACCAACGCCGTCGACGCCGTCGCCAGCCAGTCCCTCCGGGACGACCTCCCCACCTTCCGCGCGGGTGACACCCTCAAGGTGCACGTCCGTGTCGTCGAGGGCAACCGCTCGCGCGTGCAGCTCTTCCAGGGCGTGTGCATCAAGGTCCAGGGCTCGGGCGTCGGCCGCACGTTCACGGTCCGCAAGGTCAGCTTCGGCGTCGGCGTCGAGCGCACCTTCCCGCTGCACACCCCCGTCCTCGAGAAGATCGAGGTCGCGACCCGCGGCGACGTCCGCCGCGCGAAGCTGTACTACCTGCGCAACCTGCGCGGCAAGGCGGCCAAGATCAAGGAGAAGCGCGAGGCCTGAGTCCGGGCCTCTCGGACCCCGGACGTGAACGCCCGCAGCGCGAAGCGCAGCTCCCTCTGGCGAGAGATCGTCATCGTCGTCGCCACGGCCCTGGTGCTGTCGGTCGTCGTCAAGACGTTCTTCGTCGAGTCGTTCTACGTCCCGTCGGCCTCCATGGAGCCGACGCTGCGCGGCGACGACGTCACCCAGGACCGGTTCCTGGTGCAGAAGTGGTCGTACTGGACCGGTGAGCCGAAGCGCGGCGACATCGTCGTGTTCAAGGACCCGGGCGGATGGCTCGCCGAGTCCGGGGTCGCGCAGAACCCCGGCCCGGTGCAGCGTGCGCTGAGCGTCGTCGGCCTCTACCCGGCCGGCGACCACCTCGTGAAGCGCGTGGTGGGCGTCGGCGGCGACACGATCCGCTGCTGCAACGCCCAGGGCCGGCTGCTCGTCAACGGCACCGCCGTGGAGGAGCCGTACGTGATGAAGCCCGACGCGACCGGTGACCAGCGCTTCGAGACGACCGTGCCGAAGGGCTCGTTGTGGGTGATGGGCGACAACCGCGGCGACTCGGCCGACTCGCGCTTCCACACCGACGACCCCGGTCGTGGGTTCGTGCCGGTCGACGACGTCGTCGGCAAGGGCTGGGTCGTCGTGTGGCCGTGGCGCGACCGCGGGTCGCTCGGCGGGACCACGGCGTTCGACGCCGTCCGACCCGCGTCCTGACGCGCGTGCGGACACCCGCTCCGCGCTGGTCCGGCCACGGTAGGCTCGCCCGGTGAGTGCCCGCGACGACGTGTCCCTCCCGGGCGCCCGTCGTTCCGGTGGCAGCCACCGCGGCGGACGTCGCGCCGCGCCCGTCGACACCACGCGCCGTGCTCCCCGCCCGGCCACCCGCACCGGGTCGTCCGGCGGCCGCCGGATCGCCCGCCGCCCGCACCTGCCGATCTGGCAGGAGACCGGGCTGCTTCTCGTCGTCGCGCTCGTGCTGGCCGTGGTGGTCAAGACGTTCTTCGTGCAGGCGTTCTACATCCCGTCGGGCTCGATGGAGCCCACGTTCCAGGTCGACGACCGGGTGCTGGTGCAGAAGGTCGGTTACTGGGCCGGCGACGTGCAGCGCGGCGACGTCGTCGTCTTCGACGACCCCGGCGGCTGGCTGGCCGGCGCGGACGAGCCCGGCCCGAGCAACGCGGTGCAGAAGGCGCTGGAGTCCATCGGTCTGTTCCCCTCCGGGGGCCACCTGATCAAGCGCGTCGTCGGCGTCGGGGGCGACCGCGTCACCTGCTGCAGCGACGACGGCAAGCTCCAGGTCAACGGCGTGGCGCTCGACGAGCCCTACCTCGCCGACCAGGTCTCGACCGCCGAGCAGACGTTCGACGTCGTCGTCCCCGAGGGGTACCTGTGGGTGATGGGCGACAACCGCGGCGACTCCGCGGACTCCCGAGCCCACCAGGGCGACCCGGGCGGAGGGTTCCTGCCCGAGTCGCGGGTGACCGGCAAGGCCTGGGTGACGGTGTGGCCGTGGAGCCGCGTCAGCACCATCGACGACGCCCGGGGCACCTTCGACGAGGACGCCCTCGACCGCGCCGCGCCCGCGGCCCGGCGCGCCGCCGAGCAGGCGGGTGGCTCATGACGCGGCGTCCTCGCGGTGCGACCGTGCGGCGCGACGCCGGCCTGCACGGGTACGACCGCGCCCTGCGCCGGGCGGGCATGTCGCCCGTCGCGGGTGTCGACGAGGCCGGACGCGGGGCCTGCGCCGGTCCGCTCGTGGCGGCGGCCGTCGTCCTGCCCGACGGGCGTCGCGGCGAGGTGCCCGGGCTGGCCGACTCCAAGCTGCTCACCGCCCGACGCCGAGAGGCGTGTTACGCCGAGGTGGTCGAGCGAGCGGTGTCGTGGACGGTGGTGGTGATGTCGCCGGCCGACTGCGACCGCATGGGGATGCACGTCGTCAACATCGAGGCACTGCGCCGCGCCCTCGCGCGCCTGTCGGTGCGTCCGGGCTACGCGCTCACCGACGGGTTCGGCGTCGACGGCATCGGCGTCCCCACCCTGGCGGTCTGGAAGGGTGACCGCGTGTCGGCCTCGATCGCCGCCGCGTCCGTGGTCGCCAAGGTGACCCGCGACCGCATCATGGCCGGGCTGCACGAGGTGTACCCCGAGTACGACTTCGCGACCCACAAGGGCTACTGCACGCCCACCCACGACGCCGCGCTGCACGCGCACGGACCCTGCCCCGAGCACCGGCACCGGTTCGTCAACGTGCGCGACGCCGTCGCCGCCCGCTCGGCCTCGGTGCCGGCCGGAGCCCACCACCACGACGACCAGGAGGCACGCCGATGAGCGCCGAGGACCTCGAGCGGTACGAGTCCGAGATGGAGCTGCAGCTGTACCGGGAGTACCGGGACGTCGTCCCGATCTTCAAGTACGTGGTCGAGACCGACCGCCGCTTCTACCTGTGCAACGCCGTCGACGTGAAGGTGCGCTCGGAGACCGGCGACGCCTACTTCGAGGTCACCATGAACGACGCCTGGGTGTGGGACATCTACCGCCCCGCCCGCTTCGCCAAGAACGTCAAGGTGCTCACCTTCAAGGACGTCAACGTCGAGGAGCTCGCCGAGGCCGACCTGGAGCCCCCTGAGGGCTGAGCCCGCCTCGCCGGCGGTGCGTGACCCACGTTGCAGTCGGGGCGGGGGTGTCCCACCCACCACATCAGGGCCTCGGGTCGTGGGCGAGCCACCGCGGGTCGTGGGTGGGCCACCGGCCGGCCGAGGACCGCCGCCACGGCACGTCAAGTGCGCAGCGAGGACGGTGACGCGACCCGTTCCGTTCCGGCCGGCGGTGGGTGTGCCCCCAGGATCGGTCGCTCTCTGGGGCCGTACCCACCGCTGGGTCGGGTGGGTGGTGCCGTACCCACCGCCGGCGGCGTCCCATCCACCACCCGCGGTCAGGACGTGGTGGGTGAGCCACCGCCCAGTGCGGGACGTGGTGGGTGAGTCACCGCCGGGGAGGTCAGGAGAAGTCGGACAAGGCCCGCCGCGCCTGGTCGAGCCACGCCTCGCGGGCCTCGATGGACTCGGTGAGGTCCTGGACGCGCTTGGCCTTGCCGGCCGCCTCGGCCTTGGTGAGGTCGGCGCGGAGGTCGGCGATGGAGCGCTCGAGCTTGGTCACCGTCTCGTCGGCGCGGGCGCGGGCCTCGGGGTTGGTGCGGTCCCACTCGGACTGCTCGGCGTCGCGGACGGCGTTCTCGACGGCCCGCATGCGGCCCTCGAGCTCCTTCATGTCGGCGCGGGGCACCTTGCCCGCGGCCTCCCAGCGCTCGGACAGGTCGCGCAGGGCGGCCTTGGCGCTGGCGAGGTCGGCCTCGGGGTCGAGCGCCTCGGCCTCCACCAGGATCTGCCGCTTCACCTCGGCGTTGGCACCGAACTCGGCGTCGATCTTGGCGTTCGTCTCGTCGCGGGCGGAGAAGAAGTGGTCCTGGGCGGCCCGGAACTGGCGCCAGAGCTTCTCGTCGGTGCCGCGGGGCGCCGGGCCGGCGGCCTTCCAGCGGCGCATGAGGTCGCGGTAGGCCCCGGCCGTCGCTCCCCAGTCGGTGGAGTCCTGGATCGCCTCGGCCTCGGCGACGAGCCTGGCCTTGACGGCCTGCGCCTCGTCGCGGCGGGACGCCTGCTCGGCGAAGTGGCTCTTGCGGTGACGTGTGTAGGTGGTGCGGGCCGAGGAGAACCGGTGCCACAGCTCGTCGTCGAGACCGCGGTCGAGGCGGGGGAGCGCCTTCCACTCCTCGAGGAGCGCACGGAGGCGGTCGGCGCCGCTCTTCCAGTCCTGCCCCGCGGCCAGCGTCTCGGCCTCCTCGACGATCCGCGTCTTGGCGGTGGTGGCCTCGGCGAGCCGCTCGGCCCGGGCGGCGCGCTTGGCCTCGCGCTGGCGGTCGATGGCGGGGGCGAGCGCGTCGATCCGCGCCAGCAGCCCGTCGAGGTCGCCCACGGCCTGGGCGTCGGCGACCGACGAGCGGACGAGCGCGACGGCCTTGCCCGCCTCGTCCGGCCCCAGGGCCCCGCTCTCGACGCGCTTCTCGAGCAGCTCGACCTCGACCGCCAGACCGTCGTAGCGACGGGTGTACAGCGCCATCGCCTCCGCAGGGTCACCGTCGGGCCACTGCCCGACCATCCGTTCGCCGTCCTTCGTCCGGACGTACACGGTTCCCTGGTCGTCGATCCGGCCCCACGCCTCGGGGCTTGTTTCTGCGCTCACAGGGTCCACCCTGTCGTCCGCGGGCCGGACAGTCCAGTGGGATCGCCGCGTCACGGGTCCGCCCGTAGGCTCGGGGAGTCCCCACACCCGTCCCGAAGCAGGTCCCGTGAGCCGCACCGTCCGTCGTCTGGCGCTCCTCGGCGGCGCCGCCGTGCTCGCGCTGGGGCTCGTCGTCGGCCTGGTGGTCGCACGGTCGGCCGAGCCGTCGGCGAGCGCGAGCGACCGCGCCTCGGCGCTCGAGGCCGCCGCCCGCGCGGACGTCACCGCGGCCCACGAGCGCGTCGGCGGCGACGCCGGGCGCCTGGGCGAGCCCGTGACGGACGTCCGCTGCGGCCTGCTGGAGAGCGCCTGCGTGCAGCGCTTCGACGGGGGAGCGGTCTACGCGAACGGTCGCGCGCAGAGCCGGGTGGAGATCGCGTACGGCGACCCCGACGTCGCGGCGCTCGCCGCCGCCGCGCAGTCGCAGGTGGGCTACGTCGAGCCGTCCTGGCGGCGGAGCAAGTGGAACCAGTGGGTCGGCAACCAGCGGGCCTGGTGCGGGATCTTCCAGTCCTGGGCGAGCCTGGCCAGCGGCAACGACGACGCCGTCCCGATGCACCGCGACTTCCCCTCGCTCGTCGCCGCCACCCAGGACGACACCGCCCGCCTCTCGCAGGTGCCCGCCGTCGGGGCGCTGGCCTTCATGGACCTCGAGGACGCCGGTCGTCCCACCCACGTCGGCCTGGTCGTCGCCCACGACGGCACCGACGTCACGCTCGTCGAGGGCAACGTCGGACCGAGCGACGGGCGTGCCGTCGTCCGCACGACACGCACCGACCCGCCCATCACCT
>NZ_JBMGQR010000082.1:0-17730 GCF_049059935.1 Solicola agrisoli
CTGGACGCCGATGTCCACGACCTTCTGATCCGGACGGCCGGCCAGCGGGACGGGGCGGTAGCCGATCGCGACGAGGGCCTGCACGAACGCCGTCGGCATGTGGCCGGCGGAGGCGTTGAGGAAGAACAGCCCGGTGACCGGCTGCTCCCACAGCTCCTCGGCGTAGCGCTCGACGCGGTCCCAGCGCGGACGCTCCTCGGCGGTGGGCCTGCGGTTCAGCAGCGTGGTGCCGACCGTGGCGTCGATGTTCTCGCCGTCGACCAGCAGGTAGGTGCGACGCCCCGGCGCCTCGGCTTCCATGGGCGGTGACTCTACGCCGGGCGACGGCGGCGCGGGCCTCCCCGCGTCACGGCGCGCACGGCGGCGCACCCGCCCGCTCCCCTCGGTCACAGGCGAGAACCTACGCCAGCCCCTCGTGCGGTGACCGTCCCCGAGGCCCCTGTGGACTGGTCGCGGGCGCGAAGAATCACCTGAGCGCTCCTCAGGCAGTTCTTCGAATTCTTTGCGGCCCGCAACCAACACCGCGACGAGGGTCCGACGAATAACCCGTGACAGAACGTCACCCACTCACCTCGAGGACCTGATCATGAGCATCTCCACCGCCAAGCCCCGCACCCGCTTCCTGGCCGGCATCGCCGCCGCCGCCGTCCTCGCCGTCCCCCTCGCCGCGTGCGGCAGCAACAGCAGCGACAGCGCGAGCGCCTCGTCGTCGAGCTCGGCCTCGGCGTCGGCCCCCAAGCCCGTCGCCTCGATCGACGCGCTGTCGGGCGAGAGCACCGCGATCACGCTGGACACCGGCTTCACCGACGCCCTGACCGCGCTCAAGCTGACGCCCGGCACCGTGGGCGACGCGACGCTCGCCGACGGCGCCCTGAGCTTCCCGATCACCGGCGGCAACGTGACCGTCTTCAAGCCCGGCACCGTCTCGCCCTACGTCATCGGCCAGATCCAGCACGTCGGCTCGGGCCTGTCGCTCACCGCCGGCGACACCAAGGTCGAGCTGACCAACCTCAACGTCGACCCGGGCGTCTCGCGGGTCTACGGCGACGTGTCGGTCAACGGCAAGGTCGCAGCCCAGAGCGCGTACCTGTTCCAGCTCGACGGCCGCACGCTCAAGCCCCTCGAGACCCAGGGCGACACTGCCGTCCTCGAGGGCACCAAGGTCGAGATCTCGCCGGTCGCGGCGGACCTGCTGAACCAGACCTTCAAGACCGACGCCGTCAAGGCCGGCCTGCTGGTCGGCATCGCGAAGATCACCGTCAACACGACGCCCGCGAGCTGACGCTCCCCGTCTCCGGTGTCGCGGGTCGTGGTCCCCGCGGCACCGGACGCTCGCGTCCTGTCGGTGGCACGCCCTAGGTTCGGGCGCACGACACACACGGACGCAGGGAGCGGACATGAGCACGGTGACCACCAACCAGCCTCTCGGGACCCCCACCTGGATCGACCTCGGGGTGCCCGACCTCGACGCCGCCAAGGCCTTCTACGAGGCCCTGTTCGGGTGGCGGTACGAGACGGCGCCCGCCGAGCGCGGCCACTACACGACCTGCCTGCTGGACGACGGCAGACGGGTCGGCGCGCTCGCCCCGCAGGCCGAGCCCAGCGACGTCACCTACTGGAACGTCTACCTCGCCACGCCCGACTGCGACGCCACCGTCGCCCGCGCCGTGGCCGCGGGCGCCTCGGTCGACTTCGGCCCCGACGACCTCGGCGACCTCGGCCGGATGGCCGCGCTGCGCGACCCCGACGGGTTGCCCTTCGCGCTGTGGCAGGGCCGCGAGCACGTCGGGTGCGGCGCCGTCAACGAGCCGGCGGCGCTGCTGCGCAACGACCTCGTCGTGCCCGACGCGGCCAGGGCCCGCGAGTTCTACCCGGCGGTCTTCGACTTCACCCTCGACGTCAACGAGTTCCTCGGCGACGACGACTTCACCTTCCTGCGCCGCCCCGACGGCCACGAGGTGGGCGGCATCATCGGCGACCCCGACGTCCGGCGCCCCGGCTGGGACGTGCTGTTCCAGGTGGAGTCGGCCGACGAGTCCGTCGAGCGGGTGCTGGCCGCCGGCGGCAGCGTCGTCACCCCGGCGCACGACATGCCCTACGGCCGCCTCGCCACCGTCGCCGACCCGTTCGGCACCGAGCTGTCGCTCGGCCAGACGATCGCCCAGCACTGAGGCTCGCAGCACGCGCCGACGCCCCGCCGGACCGCGCGGTCCGACGGGGCGTCGAGGTCGTCGTCGATCAGGCGTCGGCGAGCGCCTGCATGTCGATCACGAAGCGGTAGCGCACGTCGCTCGCGACCACGCGCTCGTAGGCCTCGTCGACCGCCGTGGGCTCGGGCGGCAGCACCTCGACCTCCGAGCCGATGCCGTGCTCGGCGCAGAAGTCGAGCATCTCCTGGGTCTCGCGGATGCCACCGATCTTGGAGCCGGCGAGGCTGCGACGCATGCCGGCCAGGGAGAAGGCGTGGTAGCTGTCGGCGTCGGCGGGGATGCCCACGTTGACCATGGTGCCGTTCAGGCGCAGCAGCGACAGGTAGCGGTCCACCGGCAGCGTCGCCGCCACCGTGTTGACGATCAGGTCGAACGTGCCGCGCAGGTCCTTGAACGTCTGGCGGTCCTCGGTGGCGTGGTAGTGGTCGGCGCCCAGACGCAGCCCGTCCTCCTGCTTCTTGAGCGACTGGCTGAGCACGGTGACCTCGGCGCCCATCGCCGCAGCGATCTTGACGCCCATGTGGCCGAGTCCGCCCATGCCGACGATGGCGACCTTCTTGCCCGGGCCGGCACCCCAGTGGTGCAGCGGGGAGAACACCGTGATGCCGGCGCACAGCAGCGGCGCGGCCTCGTCGAGCGCGATGCCCTCGGGGATCTTGAGCGTGTAGTCCTCGTCCACCACGGTCTGCTTGCTGTAGCCGCCGTAGGTGTCGCCGCCCTCGTAGTAGCGGCCGTTGTACGTCGCCACCTCGCCCTTGAGGCAGTACTGCTCCTCGCCGGCCAGGCAGTTCTCGCACTCGCGGCACGAGTCGACGAAGCAGCCGACCCCGGCGTGGTCGCCCACCTGGAACCGGGTGACCTCGTCACCGACGGCCGTCACGACGCCGGCGATCTCGTGACCGGGCACCATCGGGAAGATGCCCTCGGCCCACTCGTCGCGCGCCTGGTGGATGTCGGAGTGGCAGATGCCGCAGTACGCGACGTCGATCAGCACGTCCTTCGGACCGACGTCTCGGCGCTCGATGGTGGTGACCTCGAACTTCTCGTTCGCGGCGGGGGTGGCGAGGGCGGTGACGGTCAACGTCATGAACGGGGTGCTCCTTGCGGTCGTGGTCTGGTCCGTCCTCGACGGTAGGGGCCGGTGGCCGCCCAGGCACGCCGAGCGCAGGTGGCGAGACTCACGCGGGTCGGGCGATGATCGGGCCATGCCTCCTGCACTCCACCTCACCGGCGACGACGCCGCCGACGCCCTGCTGTCCGACGACGACCTCGCGCTGCTGGTCGGCATGCTGCTCGACCAGCAGGTGCCGATGGAGACCGCGTTCGTCGGGCCGAAGAAGCTCGCCGACCGCCTCGGCTCGTTCGACGCCGGCGTGATCGCCGACCACGACCCCGAGGAGTTCGCGACGATCTGCGCCACCACCCCCGCGGTGCACCGGTACCCCGGGTCGATGGCGACCCGCATCCAGGCGCTCTGCGCCTATCTCGTCGAGCACCACGGCGGACGCGTCCAGGCGATCTGGACCGATGGCGACCCCGACGGCCGCGAGGTCCTCAAGCGCCTCAAGGCGCTGCCCGGCTTCGGCGACCAGAAGGCCCGGATCTTCCTCGCCCTGCTCGGCAAGCAGCGCGGCGTCACCCCCGACGGCTGGCGCGAGGCGGCCGGGGCGTACGGCGACGACGACGCGCGTCGCTCCATCGCCGACGTCGTCGACGCCGACACCCTCGGTCAGGTGCGGGCGTTCAAGAAGGAGCAGAAGGCGGCCGCCAGGGCAGCCAAGCAGTCCTAGGGCACGGCGGAGGTTTGCGACCCGCCGCTCGGGGGAACTAGGCGGGTACCGCTGCCGCCCGACGGACGGGTGGCCCGAAGGGAGCCCCTCCGTGCGACCACCCACACCCCTGAGGCGACGGGCACGATCCCCGCTCGCCGCCTTCACCCTGACCGTCGCCGCGCTGACCGGCGGCATGCTCGTCGCGCCCGGCGCCTCGGCCGAGGACGACACCACCGACCCCGAGGCCGCGCGGCTGAAGTCCGGCACGTCGAGCCTCGTCGTCGTCGACGCCACCTCCCAGAAGGAACGGTCGAAGGTGGCCGCCCTCGGCATCGACACCACCTCGAAGGTCACGCCCGACGGCCTGCAGGCCGTGCTCCACGGCCCCGCCGACGCCAAGGTCCTGCGTGAGGCGGGCTTCGACTTCACCGTGAAGGACGCCGACCTCGCGGCCACCGAGCGCAAGAACACCGCCGCCGACCGGGAGTACGCGCGGACGACCGCGCGCTCGCCGCTGCCCAGCGGACGCACGTCGTACCGCACCCTCGCCGACTACAACGCCGAGCTCACCAAGCTCGCCCGCACCTACCCCGACCTGGTCAAGCCGATCACGCTGAGGAACAAGTCGGTCGAGGGCCGGGCGGTCCGCGGCATCGAGATCACCACGAACGCCAAGAACACCGCCGACGGCAAGCCGGTCTTCCTCCAGATGGGCCTGCACCACGCCCGCGAGTGGCCCACCGGCGAGCACGTCATGGAGTACGCCTACGACCTGCTGCAGAACTACGAGAGCCGCTCGGGCGACGCCCGCGCCAAGCGCATCGTGGCCGGCTCGCGCACGATCATCGTCCCGGTGGTCAACCCCGACGGGTTCGACATCTCCCGCTCGGCCACGCCGCTCGGCAACTTCACCACGTTCGACTACGAGATGAAGCGCAAGAACTGCGCGATCTCGAAGAACACCCCGGCGGCCCTGCTCGGCGGCACCTGCGACGACAACCTCGCCGGACGTCTGCGCGGCACCGACCTGAACCGCAACTACCCCGGCTTCTGGGGCGGCAACGGCGCCTCGCCGATCTGGTCCAACGACACCTACCGCGGTGACGCGCCCGGCGGCGAGCCCGAGGTCGACAACATCCGTCGCCTCATCTCGCAGCGCCAGGTGGTCAGCCTGATCTCGAACCACACCTACTCCAACCTCGTGCTGCGCCCGCCGAGCCTGGCCTCCACCGGCCAGTCGCCCGACGAGCCCGCCTACGCGGCGCTCGGGCAGAAGCTCGTCGACGCCAACGGCTACACCAACCAGGCCTCGTACCAGCTGTACGACACCTCCGGCTCGACCGAGGACTGGAGCTACTGGAACACCGGCGGCTTCGGCTTCACCTTCGAGATCGGCGCCACCGAGTTCCACCCGCAGTACGAGGAGGGCGTCGTCGCCGAGTACCTCGGCCTGCAGCCCTCCCCGGGCGCGGGCACCGGTGGCAACCGCGAGGCCTACTACCAGATGTCGCTGGCGACCCTGGACAAGAAGCTGCACTCCACCCTCACCGGCCAGGCGCCCAAGGGCCACACGCTGAAGATCCGCAAGAACTTCGTCTCGCAGACCTCCGACGTGATCCGCCCCGACGGCTCCGAGGGTCCGTCGATCCCCTACGAGGACACGCTGACCAGCAGCTACGCCTCGAAGGGCGGCACCTTCACCTGGGCGGTCAACCCGTCCACCCGCCCGATCGTGGCGGGCCGTTACGGACGCGACCCGGTCGCGCCGCCGCAGGAGGGCGTCACCCTCACCAACCCCGCCGGCATCCCCGCCGTCGGCGCCACCGAGGAGTCGACGTTCACGATCAAGGGACAGCCCGAGGTCGACAACGGCACCGCCACCGTCTCGGTCGGCTGGCCGGGTCGCTCCGGTGACGAGGCCGTGGACTGGGACGTCGAGATCATCGGCCCCGACGGCGCCCCCGTCGCGTCCGCCGGCACGCTCGACAACCCGGAGGTGGCGACGCTCGTCGACCCCAAGCCCGGCGAGTACACCGTGCGCGTGACCAACTACGCCGGCGGCGCCGCGGCGACGGACTGGGCCGGCACCGTGGCCTTCCGCTCCCCCGACCCGCCGTCGTACTCGGGCATCAAGGAGTCGTGGACGCTCACCTGCGTCAAGGACTCCAACGGCAAGGTCGTGACGACGCGCGACGTCGTCGTCGACCGCGGCAAGACCCGCAACCTCGGAGGTGTCTGCAACCGCGCGCAGGCCAAGCGCTGAGCCACACCCCCACCACCGGGCCCCGTCGGTCGCACGACCGGCGGGGTCCGGTGCGTCCGGCACCGGGACGTCGCCGGCGGGTCGTACCCTCGTCGGGTGATCCCGCCCGTCATGGCCCGTCTCGTGGCCGTCGCCGCGGTCATGGCGCTCGTGCTCACCGGGTGCGTCACCGCCACCGGCACCCCCGACGAGCCGCAGGACCGTCCCACCCGCGGCGTCGCCACGACCTCGTCCCGCTCGGCCCCGGTCGACGCGGACGCCCGCCGCACCCTGGCGTCGATGAGCCTGTCGCAGCGGGTCGGCCAGCTGCTCATGACGGGCACCGCGGCACGGCGCACCGACCCCCGCGCGCTCCGTGCCGTCACCCGCCACCACGTCGGCAACGTGATGCTCACCGGCCGCAGCCGGCGCGGCGTGGCCGCCACGGCACGGGTGTCCGCCCGGATGCAGTCCCGGGCCACCCGTGCGGCCACCGACGGCGTGCCGCTGCTCGTGGCCACCGACCAGGAGGGTGGCGCGGTCCAGGTGCTCACGGGCCGCGGGTTCTCCACGATGCCGTCGGCGCTGCGGCAGGGACGCCGCTCGTCCACCGCCCTGCGCGCCGACGCCCGGCACTGGGGTCGGCAGCTGCGCAGGGCCGGCGTCACGATGAACCTCGGACCGGTGCTCGACACGGTGCCCCGCGGCACCGCTCGCACCAACCTGCCCATCGGCGCCAAGAAGCGGCACTACGGCACGTCCACCACGCGCGTCGCCACCCGTGGCACGGCCTTCGCGCAGGGCATGCGCCAGGTCGGCGTCGTCCCGGTGGCCAAGCACTTCCCGGGCCTCGGCCGGGTCACCGCGAACACCGACACCACGCGCCGGGTCGTCGACCGCCGCACCCGCAGGCACGACCCCTACCTGCGACCTTTCCGCACCGCCGTCGACGCCGGCGTGCCCGTCGTGATGATGTCGTCGGCGGTCTACACCCGGATCGACCCCGACCACGCGGCGGCGTTCTCGCCCACCGTCATCGGCTCGGTGCTGCGCGGCGACCTCGGCTTCGGCGGCGTCGTGATGTCCGACGACCTGTCCAACGCCCGCGCCGTCGGCCACCTGGCCGTCGGCGAGCGGGCCACCCGGTTCGTCGGCGCCGGCGGCGACCTCGTGCTGGCGATCGACCCGGCCGACGCCGGCCCCATGCACCGGGCGCTGCTGCGCAGGGCCCGCTCCGACGCGCGGTTCCGCGCCAAGGTCGACGCCGCGGCGCTGCGGGTGCTCACGCTCAAGCAGCAGCAGTGAACGACGACGCCGTCGAGCGGCTCGAGGCCCGGCTCGACGCCGCGCGCCGGCGGCTCGCCGACCTGCGGCGCGAGCACGACGCCGTCGTCGCCGCCTCCCGCGACTCCAACGCCGACGACGAGCACGACCCCGAGGGCGCCACCATCGCCTTCGAGCGGGCGCAGGTCGACGCCCTCACCGCGGCCACGCGGGCCGAGCTCGCGCGGCTCGAGCAGGCCCGCTCCCGCGTCGACGACGGCACCTACGGGCGGTGCGAGACGTGCGGCGAGCCGATCGGCGACGAGCGGCTCGAGGCCCGCCCGGGCGCCACCCGGTGCGTGCGGTGCGAGGCCTTGTCAGGGCGCCGTCCCCCGCGTTGACTACGGGCATGCCATTGATCGGAGAGTACGAGCCCAGCCCGAGCGAGTGGGTCCGCAACCAGGTCGAGCAGTACGAGTCGTCCGGCGGCACCGAGGGCACGACGATGCGGGACAGGCCCGTCATCATCCTCACCACCGTGGGCGCCAGGTCGGGCAAGATCCGCAAGACGCCGCTGATGCGGGTCGAGCACGACGGCGCCTACGCCGTGGTGGCGTCCAAGGGCGGCGCCGACACGCACCCCGTCTGGTACCACAACGTCGTCGCCGACCCGCACGTCGAGCTGCAGGACGGCCCGGTGCGCCAGGACATGACCGCCCGCGAGGTCACCGGCGACGAGCGCGCCACGTGGTGGGAGCGCGCGGTCGAGGCCTGGCCCGACTACGCCGACTACGCCACCAAGACCGACCGGCTGATCCCGGTGTTCGTCGTCGAGCCGCAGCGGCCCTGACTCACAGCGGCCAGGAGGTCCCCGTCAGCTTCTCCGACAGCGCCCACAGGTCGCGGGCGACGTCGGGGTCGCTGGCGGCGGGCGAGCGACCGACCAGGGTGGGCGCACCGCTCTGCGTGAGGCCGTCGGGTCCGACGTAGCTCGCGCCGGGCAGGTCCTTCACCGCCGCGAACACCGTGGGGCGGGCGCCGTCCTCGTCGCTCACGGCCACCACCTTGTTGGCGATGCCCATGGCGAGGTGCTGCAGCCGGTTGCCGGTCTGCGACTGCAGGTTCGTCGCGGCGTACCCGGGGTGCGCCGCGAACGCCCGCACCGCCGACCCGGACGCCCGCAGGCGGTTCTCCAGCTCGAGCGTGAACAGCAGGTTGGCGAGCTTGGACTGGCCATAGGCCTTCCAGGGCGAGTACTCCTTGCGCTCCCAGCTGAGGTCGTCGAGGTCGATCGTCCCGAGACGGTGGGCGCCGGACGACACCGTGACGACGCGGTCGGTGATCTGGGGCAGCAGCCGGTTGGTGAGCGCGAGGTGGCCCAGGTGGTTGGTGCCGATCTGGGTCTCGAAGCCGTCGGTGGTGCGGCTCTTGGGCACCGCCATCACGCCGGCGTTGTTGACGAGCACGTCGATCGGGCCGTCGAGGGCGTCGGCGAACATCTGCACCGACTCCAGGTCGGTCAGGTCGAGGCGACGGGTCTCGACGGTGCCGGGCATCGTCCGGGCGACGCGCTCGCCCTTAGCGAGGTCGCGGACGGCGAGCACCACGCGCGCGCCGGCGCGGGCCAGCTCACGGGCGGTCACCGTCCCGATGCCCGAGCTGGCGCCCGTGACGACGACGGTGCGGCCGGTCTGGTCGGGGACGACGTCCTTGAAGGTCATGCCTCCACGCTACGGACGGTCCGGTGAGGCCGCCTCCCGGGCGACGGCGCGCTCGTCGACGAGGTCGTCGACCGCAACGCCCCGGAAGCGCTTGTAGCTGTAGACGATCAGCACGAACGCCACGATGCCCGACACGATCATCGACACGCCGGCGCCCCAGCCGCCGACGAGCCACCAGGACTCGCGCAGCGGCCACCAGCCGGGTGCCGGCGGCTGCACGATCCACAGCGCACCGACGGCCATCACGGCCGTCGCGCTGATCGAGCTGGCGACGATCCGGGGCCAGGTCTTGACGCCCTCGGCCGCGGCCTCGAACGCCCGCCGCTTGACGGGCTCGAGCTTGCGCTCGGCCCACTCGTTCTCCTGCGCCAGGATCGCCATGCCGGCGAACATCATGAGCAGTCCGGGTCCGGGCAGCACCAGCGCGGCCACGCCGACCACCAGCAGCAGCCAGCCGACGGCCTGCAGGCCGATCCGCCGCCCCCATCCGGCGACGCCCCTCACCGCTCCCCCTCGTGCATGCCACCAGCATGCCAGGCGGCCCCAGTCGCGAAAGCCCCAGAACGCACGAGACGGGACACGCCACCGAGGTGACGTGCCCCGCACCGAGCGGGCCGGACCGTCTCAGACGAGCGTGGCCGACAGCGTGATGGTGGCGGCCGCGAGGACCTTGCTGACCGGGCAGGTGCGCTCGGCCTCAGCGGCGATCTCCTGGAACCTGGCGTCGTCGACACCGGGGATCGACGCCTGCAGGGTGAGCGCGATGTCGGTGATCGCGAGCCCGCCGTCGACCTGCTTCAGGGTGACCTTGGACGTCACGGCGAGCTGGTCGGCGGTGAGGTCGGCCTGCTTGAGGTGGCCCGCGAGGTTCATCGCGAAGCAGCCGGAGTGGGCGGCCGCGATGAGCTCCTCGGGGTTGGTCTGCTCCGAGGCCGCGTCGTTGGCGCGCGACGGGTACGAGATGGTGAACTCGCCCGCCTTGGAGTCGTCGAGGGTGACGTGTCCGGAGCCGGACTCGATGTCGCCGGTCCAGGTGGTCGAGGCGTGGCGTGCGGGCATGGGGTTCCTCCAGGAGGTCGGGATCGGGGGTCGGTCCCGACCCTAGGACCGCTTCGCCGCGGACGCCCGCCGGAGCTCAGCCACCGACGACCGACGCGCGTCCGTCCTCGCGGCGCGACGCCCAGGCGCCGAGGTCGAGCGCCTCCATCGGCTTGCCCAGCAGGTAGCCCTGCCAGCTGAGCCGCCGGAACGACGCCGGGTCGACCCGTTGCCGGATCACGTCGATCTGCGTGGCCCGCTCGATCCCCTCGACCACCATCTGCAGGCCCAGCGCCTCGCCCATCGCGATCACGGACGCCAGCAGCTCGGCGTTGCGCTCGTCGCGGTCGATCGACCCGGAGAAGAGCCGGTCGAGCTTGAAGCCCTGGACGGGCAGCTTCATCAGGTAGCCCAGGGAGGAGAAGCCGACCCCGAAGTCGTCGACGTGGAACGCGACGCCGTGGTCGATCATCTCCTCCATCACCGCCGAGGCGATCACCTCGTCGCTCATCGCCTCGGTCTCGGTGATCTCCAGGATCAGCGGGTGCGTGTCGAGGCGGTGCTGCATGGCGAACACGGCCTCGACGAACGAGTCGGTGCTCAGCTGCAGGGCCGAGATGTTGACCGCGATCGAGACGGCCGGTGCGAGCGAGCGGTCGAGCACCGGCAGGTCGGCGGCCACCGTGTCGAGCACCAGCTCGCCGAGCGGCTGGATGAGGTTGGCCTCCTCGGCGATCGGGATGAACACGTCGGGCGGGATGGTCTCGCCCTCGAGCTTCCAGCGGGTGAGGGCCTCGACGCCGACGAGCCGGCCGTCGCCGGCGCTGATCACGGGCTGGTAGACGACGGACAGCTCGCGCGTGTCGATGGCCCGACGCAGGTGGTCGACCATCTCGAGCGCGCGGACGCGGGCGGTGCCCATCAGCGGGTGGTACTCCACCAGGCGGTCGCGGCCGCTGCGCTTGGCGTCGTACATGGCGATGTCGGCGTTGCGCACCAGCTGGTCGGCGGTGTGTGTGCCGTTGGAGTACGCGACGCCGACGCTCACGCTGATCACGACGTCGGTGCCGTCGAAGTCGATCGGACGGCCCACCGCCGAGCGCAGCGTCTGGGCGATCCGCTCGGCACCGATGTCGCTGGACCCGTCGACCAGGGCGGCGAACTCGTCGCCGCCGAGGCGGGCCAGCACCATGTCAGGCGGCAGCGTCGTGCGCAGGCGCCGCGCCACCTCGACCAGCACGGCGTCGCCGGCCTCGTGGCCGAACTGGTCGTTGATCTTCTTGAAGCCGTCGAGGTCGCAGAAGAGCACGGCGCAGCGCCCGGGACGACGTCCGACGCGCACCAGCGCGTGCTCGACCTCGCGCAGGAAGACCGAGCGGTTGGTGAGGGAGGTGAGCGCGTCGTGCTGGGCGTTGAAGGTCAGCTCGCGGGTCATGCGCACGCGGCTCAGCGCCTCCTCGCCCTGCTGGACGATGTTGCTGAGCGCCTCGGTGTTGGTGAGCGTGCTGGCCTTGGGGCCGCGGTTCTCGTCGAGCACCAGCCACATGACGCGCTCGTCGCAGATCAGCGGGCGGCCCACCTCGCGCACGCCCGGCGGCTCGGCCCGCAGCCCGGCGATGCCGTTCTTGCCGAACGTGGCCACGCCCCGGGCGATCTCGGCGACCACCTGCTCCTGGGTGCGGGCGGTGTGCACGGCCCGGGCGATGTCGAACAGCACGCTCAGGCGGCGGGCGGTCTCGCGCTCGCGGGTGAGGGAGCGCACGGCGAGCACGATGATGACGAGCGGGGCCGCGAACAGGGCCAGGTACCCCGGGGAGGTCGAGCGCTCGACGACGTAGGCGAGGACACCGACGGAGTTGACGCCCATGAAGACCATGAAGAGCGTGATGGACTCGCGCACCCGTCCACGGTCGGGCGAGCTCGCCGAGGCCTCGCTCTCCAGGTCGATCGAGACGACCGAGGTGACGACGTCGACCGCGTAGTAGGCCGCGAACGCGACCACCACGGCCGCGACCGTGCGCAGGAGGTCGTCGGGGTCGGGCCCGCGCAGCGCGTCGACGACGAGCACGGCCACCGCGCCGGCGGTGATGGTGACCGAGGCGTTGAAGATCTTGTAGCGCGAGCGCCACGGCACGAGCTGCGACGCGAGCACGCCGACGCACCACACCAGCAGCGCGAGGTGCGGCTGCAGCGCCAGCGAGGCGAAGACGAGGACGACCGCCTCCAGGCCGATGACGAGCCAGGAGTCGTAGCGGTCGAGGTAGAGCGGCGTGGCGCTCATCGCGACGATCAGCACGATCGCCACCAGCCACCACGGCGACAGGCCGGCGACGCCGTCCTCGACGACGCCGACGCCCACGAAGACCACCGTGACCAGCGCGATGACGACCAGGACGCCCTCCAGCACGCGGCTCCAGGAGCGGCGCGTCACGTGGCACCACCCGGGGTCGCCGCGCGGCCGCGGGCGCGACCGGGTTGACTGTGCGCCGTGAGAAGCAGCAGGCGGACCAAGGCCAGTGACGTCGTCGAGCTCGTCGAGGAGGTGCTCGGCATCAGGCTCCCGGTACGCGTGCGCGTGTGGGACGGCAGCGAGGCCGGTGCCCCCGCGGGCCCCGGCGTCCCCGTCGTGCTCGTCCGGTCCAGGCGCGCGCTGCGGCACGTCGTCTGGCAGCCCGGCGAGCTGGGGGTGGCGCGCGCGTACGTGCGCGGCGACCTCGACGTCGAGGGAGACCTCGCCGACGCGCTGCGGCTGATGTGGAGGACGGTGCGCGAGGCGCGCGAGCGCGATCCCGAGGCGGGACGCGTCCGGCTCGGCCCGCGACGGATCGCACGCGGAGCGCGCGTGGCGCTACGCATGGGGGCACTCGGACCGAAGCCCGCACGCCCCACGTCGGAGTCCAGGCTCTCGGGCGTCAAGCACACCCGTGAGCGGGACCGCGCGGCCATCTCCCACCACTACGACCTCTCGAACGACTTCTACGCGCTGATCCTAGACCCGGCAATGGCGTATTCGAGCGCATTCTGGACACGTCAGCCCGCCGCCGACTACGGGCTGGTCGAGGCCCAGCAGGACAAGCTCGACCTGGTCTGCCGCAAGCTCGACCTCAAGCCGGGCGGACGGATGCTCGACATCGGCTGCGGCTGGGGCTCGCTGTCGCTTCACGCCGCCGAGCACTACGGCGTCCACGTCACCGGCGTGACGCTCTCGGCCGAGCAGCGCGACTTCGTCATCGCGCGTGCGGCCGAGCGCGGCCTGTCCGACAAGGTCGACGTCAGCCTCAAGCACTTCCGCGACCTCGAGGCGAGCGGCGTCGACGCCGTCGCGTCGCTCGAGATGGGCGAGCACGTCGGCGACGCCGAGTACGTCGACTTCTGCTCCTCGATCGAGCGCTACCTGCGCCCGGGCGGCCGCGTGCTGATTCAGCAGATGTCGCGCGGCCACGACGCCCCCGGCGGCGGGCCGTTCATCGAGACCTACATCGCGCCCGACATGCACATGAAGCCGATCGCCAAGACCATCGGCCTGATCGCGGCCCCGGGCCTGGAGATCCGCGACGTCCAGGCGATGCGCGAGCACTACCCGCTGACCGTCGAGGCCTGGGCGCAGGCGCTCGAGGACCACTGGGAGGAGGCCTGCCGCATGGTCGGCGAGGAGACCGCCCGCGTGTGGCGCCTCTACCTGGCCGGTGGGTCGCTGGCGTTCGAGGAGAACCGCATGGGCGTCGACCAGATCCTGGCCGTCAAGCCCACCACGGCCGGGCGCAGCGAGATGCCGTCGAGCCCGCTGGCCTGGCTCGACGAGCAGTAGGACGCCGACGTGGGCAACGACCTCGGGCAGTCCGGCGTCACCCTGGCCGCGGGGCTGGTCGCGATCGTCGTCCTGATGGGCGTCACGATGCTGTGGGCGGTGCGCCGCCGCCACCTCAGCGTCGTCGACACCCTGTGGGGCCTCGGCTTCGTGGTGGTCGCGGTCGTCGCGGCCGTCGCGGTGCCCGGCGTGGACGGCGACCCCCTCGCGCGCTGGCTGCTGCTCGTGCTGCCCGGGGTGTGGGGCCTGCGCCTCGCCTGGCACCTGCACCGCCGCAACTCCGGCAAGCCCGAGGACCCGCGCTACGTCGACCTCGTCGAGCGCTCGGGCGGCGAGGGCGACCTCGTGCGCATCGCGGCGGCCAAGGTGTTCGGCCCGCAGGCGCTGGTGATGTTCCTCGTCGCGACCCCGCTGATGGTCGGCGTCAACAACGACCACCTGCCCGTGTGGCTCGCCGTCCTCGGCGCGCTCGTGTGGCTCGTCGGGTTCGTCTTCGAGTCCGTCGGCGACGCCCAGCTGGCCGCGTTCAAGGCCGACCCGCAGAACCAGGGCCAGGTCATGGACCGCGGCCTGTGGCGCTACACCCGGCACCCGAACTACTTCGGCGACGCCTGCGTCTGGTGGGGCATCTGGCTCGTCGCGGCCTCGTCCTGGGCCGGCCTGGTCACCGTGGTCGGCCCGCTCGCCATGACGTACTTCCTGGCGGGCAAGACCGGCAAGCCCCTCACCGAGGCGTCGATGTCACGCTCCAAGCCCGGCTACGCCGACTACGTCCGCCGCACCTCGGGCTTCCTCCCCCTCCCGCCCCGCGGCTGACCCTCGGCACGCCCCACCGCCGAGTGGCGCAAGTTCGGGGTCGACACGCGCGATCCGGCCCGGATCTGCGCCACTCGGGCCTGGTTTTGCGCCACTCGGCGGGAGAGGGAGGGGCTGGGCCGAGCGGCTGGCGTCGAGGCGAGCGGCGCTACGGGGTGGTCACGAAGATGTGCGCGGCCAGGTCGTGGTCGATCTCGGCGGTCTCGCCACCGCGGGCGACGGCGATGGTGTCGAGGTTGCCCGAGGCGAGGACGTCGTTGCCGGGCAGGACGCCGACGCGGCGGAGCACCGACATCGCCGAGGTGTCCTTCTGCAGCTCCTCGCCGATGCGGCGGACCATCAGGCGGACGGGCTCGCCGCGTCCCTCGATGGCCTGGGTGAGGTGGGTGACGCCGGCCAGGAAGCCCTCGGGCTCGGCGGCCTCGCCCAGCTCGTCCAGGCCGGGGATCGGGGTGCCGTAGGGCGACTCGGTGGGGTGCGAGAGCAGCTCGACCAGGCGCAGCTCGACCTGCTCGGAGATGACGTGCTCCCAGCGGCAGGCCTCCTCGTGCACGAACTCGATGTCGAGCCCGATCACATCGGTGAGCAGGCGCTCGGCGAGGCGGTGCTTGCGCATGACGCGGGTCGCGAGCGAGCGTCCGCGGTCGGACAGCTCGAGGTGACGGTCGCCCTCGACGCTCAGCAGGCCGTCGCGCTCCATGCGGGCGACGGTCTGGCTGACGGTGGGTCCGCTCTGGTGCAGACGCTCGGCGATCCGGGCCCGGAGGGGGACGATCCCCTCCTCCTCCAGCTCGAAGATCGTGCGGAGGTACATCTCGGTGGTGTCGATCAGGTCGCTCACGACACCATTCTCCCCCACGGCGGGCACCGGAGACCAACTGAGGCCACGATGGTGCGATGGCGACCTCGGTGATGTGGTTCCGGCGCGACCTGCGCCTCTCCGACAACCCGGCGCTCGGCGCCGCGAAGGACGCGGGCGACGAAGGGGTGGTGCCCCTGTTCGTCCTCGACGACCGGCTGTGGGAGCCCGCGGGCCCGTCGCGTCGGGCGTACCTGGCGGCGAGCCTGTCCGACCTGTCCGAGCGCGTCGGCGGCATGCACGTGGTGCACGGCGACCCGGTGCAGGAGGTGGTGCGCGTCGCGCGCCAGGCGGGCGCGTCGACGGTCCACGTCGCCGCCGACTACGCCCCGTACGGCTCCGAGCGCGACCAGGCCGTCGAGAAGGCGCTGGCCGAGCACGACGTCGAGCTCGTGCGCACCGGCTCGCCCTACGCGGTGGCGCCCGGACGCGTGCTCAAGGGCGACGGCACGCCGTTCAAGGTCTACACGCCGTTCAACCGGGCCTGGAAGGAGCACGGCTGGCGCGCACCGGCCGCCGACGTCCGCGACGTGCCGTGGCTGCGACCGGAGGGGCGCACCCACCAGATCCCGGACGTGACGCTGCCCGACGGCCTCGAGCTGCGCACCGCGGGCGAGGCCGCCGCCCGCAAGCAGTGGCGCGACTGGATCGACCCGGGCCTGGCCGAGTACGACGACACGCGCAACGACCCCGGCGCCGACCGCACGTCGCGCATGTCGGTGCACCTGAAGTGGGGCGAGATCCACCCCCGCACGATGCTCGCCGACATCGCCGAGCACCACTCCGAGGGCGCCGACGCGTACCAGCGCGAGATCTGCTTCCGCGAGTTCTACGCCGACGTCCTGCACCACAACCCCCACACGGCCCGCGAGTACTACAACCCCCAGTTCGCCGGCATGACGTACGACAAGCCCGGGGACGACCTCGAGGCGTGGAAGCAGGGACGCACCGGCTTCCCGGTCGTCGACGCCGGTCTGCGCCAGCTGCGGGCCGAGGGCTGGATGCACAACCGGGTGCGGATGATCGTCGCCAGCTTCCTGGTCAAGGACCTGCACCTGGAGTGGCAGCTCGGTGCGCGCCACTTCCTGCACTGGCTCGTCGACGGCGACCTCGCGTCCAACCAGCACGGCTGGCAGTGGATGGCCGGCTGCGGCACCGACGCCGCCCCGTACTTCCGGATCTTCAACCCGACCACCCAGGGCAAGAAGTTCGACCCCGACGGCGCGTACGTCCGCCGCTACGTGCCCGAGCTGGCCGACGTCGACGCCAAGAAGATCCACGAGCCGTGGACGCTCGACGACGGCCCGCCGAACGGGTACCCGCCCCCGCTGGTCGACCACAAGGAGGAGCGCGTCGAGTCGCTGGAGCGTTACCAGGCCATCAAGTGACGCACGCCGTCGCAGGTGCGACGATCGCCCGATGATCCAGCCCGAGCTGACGATGGTGCCCGCCCGCTTCAACGGTCCGAACCGCTCGGGCAACGGCGGGTGGGTGTCGGGCCACGTCGCCGCGCGGCTCACGTCGCGGACGGGTGCCGACACCGTCACCGTCACCCTGCGGCAGCCGCCGCCCCTGGAGACCGCGCTCACCTGGCAGGACGGACGCGACGCCGTGACGCTGCTGCACGAGGGGGCCGTCGTCGGCGAGGCCGCACCCGGGGCGTTCGACGACGACGCGCCCGCCGCGGTCACGCACGCCGTCGCCGAGCAGGCCCGCGCCGACTTCGAGGGCTACCACGACCACCCGTTCCCGCGGTGCTTCACGTGCGGCTCGGACCGGCACGACGGCGACGGGCTGCGCCTGTTCTCCGGCCCGGTCGGCGACGGCCGGATGGCGGCCACCTGGACGCCCCACGCCGCGTTCTGCGACGACGACGGCACGCTGACCCCCGAGTCCTTCTGGGCGGCGCTGGACTGCCCCGGCGGCTGGGCCGCCGGCATCAAGGCGAGCCCGATGGTGCTCGGACGGATGACCGCCCGCCTCGACGAGGCGCCACGGGCC